>CAYQCM010000012.1:0-18011 GCA_964416045.1 uncultured Eubacteriales bacterium
CTCCCTTTAAGTAAATAAAAAAGGGTTTTTTTATAAATATAAAACCTGTTAGAGCAGAATCAGTCCAAACCATATCCACAACATTACTTCTAACAGACTATCTTCATCAGACAAAATCATTCTTAGTAAATATACGCTGGTATTAGGAAACACATTCGTTATTCAGAAGAAAAACTCGTAATAAATTCTTGGATAAATCGTCCCCCCGACAGCTTTATCTTTCTTACAAAAAGATTCTCTACCGGATTTTTACAAAAATTAAGTAACAAAAACCAAACCGCAAAAAACAAATTAAAAAACTAGGGTTTTAGATCACAAGGCCTCTTTACTAAACCGTTCCCTTTACAACTACCGTCAAAATAGATGCATGTACGGTGACAGTACCGGTTAAAGGATCCTGTGTATAAGTTGCCTCCGGTAAAGATAAAGATTGAGATGATCCAGCACCGGGTATAGAAAGCACACCGTCAGTATAAGTATAATCAGTATAAGAAACACCGTTGACAGCAATAGAATCTATACTGCTTGGTGCAGCTCCTACAGGAAATTGATCTGAAATTTGTATATTAGAAGCTTCTGTGTTTCCGTAATTTGAAACAGTAAATATGTAAGTAACCGGTCCCCCTGCAACAAGAGATTCAGGTTTCATACATTTAGAAAATTCAAGTCTTGGACATTCAGAAACAGTAGCTGTAGTAGAAGCTGTTACTTCTTCAAAAGCAGCTACGTTTGCATTTTCCCCACCTTGAATTAACGATGATATATTAACAATGGTTGAACCTGTCTGAAGTCTAGCTTTTTCGTTAACTCTGGTAGCAAAAAATATTTTAGCGGTAGAACCCGCTTCTAAAGTCGGGATAGTAAAAGATATACTATTAGCGGTTATTTCGCTGGGAGTTATTGGTGTAAGATCGCCGTCGTTTAAGGATAAATAAGAAGTACCAGACGTAAAGTCAAGAGGGGTTACTGTTCTTGAATTAAAGGTATAACTTCCTAAATTATCAGTAACAATTAAATTATTATAAGCGGTATCACCGCTGTTTTTTACGGTTATAACATAAGTCATACTTTCACCAAGACAATAACTTGGGTTTATAGACATTTTTAGTAAACTCAAACTGTCAACAATTTCTCCGGTAATAGCATTAGATTGAACGGTACAAGTATTGCCATCACCGTAATTATAACTGACATTAGCAATATTTTGAAAAGATGTAGCCATTTTTTACCTCCTAAAATCATAAAAAATCCCAGAAGCAGTATATATTTACTCCTCTAATCATAATATTCATAAAATATAAAAATTGACAAAAGGTTTTTATATACTCAAAAAATTATATTGGCTTTTTGTTGATTTGGTGTTATAATATAAACATAAAACAAATTTAAAAAAAGAGGTTTTAATATTATGATAAAAAAAATAATAGCTCTAAGTTTATCGGTTTTATCTTTAGGGTTAGGTTTTATGTCAAACAGCTTTGCTCTTAGCAAAAGCTCCGACGAAGAAAGAGCCGCAAAAATTCAGCAACAAGAAATATTAAAACACAAAACAAAAAGTACCCGCTATAAAATCATACAAGTAAAAGCAGAAATTAAACAAAATGAAACCAAAATAAAATGTTTAGAAATGAAAAGGACAGGGCTTGATCATGATCTTGCCGTAGCTTTTCAGTTAAAAGAAGATAAACTAGGCTGGTTTGAAAACAGAAGACTTCAAAAAGAAATATATAAAATAACAGCGAAAATAGATTTAAATGAAGCAAAAATAAAAAAATTAAAAGAGAAAAGAAATGATTTAGACCACGACCTCGCAATACTTTTTCAACTACAAGAAACTTCAAACAGTTTTGATTTCTAAAAAATTTTGCGTTTCTTAAAAATTAAGAAACGCTTTTTTTATTTAAAACCCAAAATACAATCAGTTGAATTTTATATTTTAAACATGGTATAATTTTATTTGTTTTTTAAATATTAAATTCGGAGGTTTTTCTAAAATATGGAGTCCTTCAATGAGGCATGGCAGTTAATATGTGATTTTTGTAAAACGAGAATCACAGATGTTGCCTACAAAACATGGATCAGCAGAATACAGCCAATAAAACTGGATTTTGATGAAGGCACAGCAACACTTATGGTCCCTAATGAATTTCACCGGCAAACACTTAACAGATGTTATCTACCACTTCTTAACAATGCTTTTTCAGACGTGTTTGGTTCTGGAATAGACATCTGTTTTACAATCCCAACAGAAGTAGATTCCATGAACAAAAAAGACACGCCAAACTTAGCAATAGATTCTGAATATGAATTCACTTTTGATACTTATATCGTAGGATCTTCCAATAAATTTGCTCACGCTGCAGCCCTTGCTGTCGCGGTCAATCCGGCAGGAGCCTATAATCCCTTGTTTATATACGGAAATTCAGGCCTTGGTAAAACTCATCTTTTATATGCAATTTGTAACGACATAAAAAAAAGCAAACCAAATCTTACCACTTTATACATTAAAGGCGATGACTTTACAAACGAATTAATAGATTCCATAAGAAAAAACTCTACTATAGATTTTCATCAAAAATATAGAGAGGTCGACCTCTTATTAGTTGACGACATACAATTTATAGCCGGAAAAGATTCTACACAAGAAGAATTCTTCCACACTTTTAATTCTTTATACGAAGCAAAAAAACAAATCGTACTAACCTCAGACCGTCCGCCTAAGGAAATACAAACCTTGGAGGACAGGCTTCGAACACGTTTTGAATGGGGTCTAATAGCAGATATTCAGCCTCCGGATTTTGAAACAAGGATAGCCATAATAAAAAGAAAAGCCGAACGTCTTGATATAAATATTCCAAATGAAGTCTGTGAATATATAGCCAAAAAACTAAAAACAAATATCAGACAGCTAGAAGGGGCAGTAAAAAAAATGAAAGCGCATCATCTTTTAGGTGGTGAAACTCTTGATATACAAACAGCTCAAACTTCCATTTCGGATATTCTCTATAACGATGCTCCTCCTCCACTTACAGTTGAAAAGATTATAGAAGAAGTTGCCAGAACTTTCAACGTAAACGCAGACGACATAAGGTCCACAAAGAGAGCAGCGGCAATATCGAACGCCAGACAAATATCAATGTACGTAGTAAGGGAAACCACACAGCTTCCTTTAACAGCAATTGGTGAAGAATTCGGTGGTAGAGATCATTCTACAATAGTATATGCAATCTCCCAAGTAGAAAAAAACATAAAAAAAGACCCAAAAACAAAAGCTATGATAAATGATATTGTTAAAAACATACAAAACAGATAGTACAAAAACAAAATTAAAAAGTTGTAATAATCGTTACATTTATTTCAACAAATTTTCAACATTCCACACAGAGTTTTCAACATTGTTGTGGAAAAACAAAGAATATATAAAAGATATCACATAAAATTCAACAGTATATTAACAAAATCAAAATTGCTCTGCCTTAAATTTTTTTCTGGGACTTTGAAAGTTTATCAACTTTTTAACCTCCTCTACTGCTACTACTGAAAATAAACAAAACAATAAAAATATATAAATAAAAAGGAAGGTTTTTCTATGAAAATAATATGCGGTAAAGAAAATCTTGTTGAAACTTTATCGGTTGTACAAAGAGCTGTACTAGCCAAATCAAATCTAGCTGCACTAGAGGGCGTTTTGTTAAAGGCTGAAAATAATAAATTAACTCTTTGCGGCTACAATATGGAATATGGAATAACTACAAATATAGAAGCTAATGTTGAGAAAGAAGGAAGCGTTGTTCTATCAGCTAAACTTTTTACAGAGATTGTTAGAAAACTTCCTTCCAATGAAATTTCAATAAGCGTCTCTGATACTTTAAACACATCTATACAAAGCGGAAATTGTGATTTTTCACTTACAGGTATAAATGCATCTGAGTTTCCGAATATGCCAGATATAAAAGATCCTGAAACAGTAGAGCTTCCTTTGGAAACAATAAAAAGCATGATAAGACAAACAATTTTTGCTGTATCAGACGATGATTCAAAACCAATACATATGGGAACTTTATTTGATATAAAAGATGGAGAAATCACCCTTGTATCTGTAGATGGGTATAGGTTGGCGCTTAGAAAGGAAAAAATAAAGCAGGATGTAGAAATGAATTTTGTGGTGCCAGGTAAAGCACTCAGCGAAGTTTTGAGACTTCTTCCGGACGGAGAAGAAAAAAATTTAAAGATTTTTTATTCCCTTCATCATATAAAGTTCGAAATAGATGGATATCAGATAACATCAAGACTCCTTGAAGGAGAATTTTTGGATTATAAAGCTTCTATACCCGATACTTTTAAAACAACTGTAAATATAAATACAAGAGTTTTTACAGATAGTATCGAAAGGGTATCTTTGATGATAATGGACAGATTAAAATCGTCTGTACATTGTATGATTTCTGAAAGCAGAATAAGACTTTTATGCCAAACAACAATTGGAAAAGCTGCAGATGAAATTGACGATGTAAAAACAGAAGGGGAAAATATAGAAATCGGGTTTAATAGTAAATATATGATCGATGCTTTGAAAAACGCTGAAACGGATGAAGTTATAATAAAAATGGACACCCCGATAAGTCCAATAAAAATCATTCCGAAAACAGGGGATAATTTTCTTTTCTTAGTCTTACCTGTAAAACTTAGATATTAAGAGGTTTTTTGAGTGTTAGAGAAAGAAAAAAAAACTAAAGTAATAAAACTTGACAGTTTCTTAAATTATATAGGTATTTATGCGTCTGTATCACGGGCAAAAGAAAAAATTTTACAAGGTATTTTTAAAGTTGGGAACGAAATATGTTTTCAAAGAGGCAAAAAATTAAAAAATGAAGACGTAGTCGAAACCGAAGATGGAAAGAAATATAAGGTAAAAGTAATTGATACTAAAAAAAATATCACTAAAAAATTATAGAAATATATTGGATCTTGAAATAAAGCCTTGTGAAAATGTAAATATAATATATGGGAAAAACGCTCAAGGAAAAACAAATCTTTTAGAGTCTATCTGGATGCTTACCGGGACAAGGTCTTTTAGAGCAACAAAAGATAAAGATATAATAAAATTCGATAAAGACTGGTCAAAGATAACGGGACAATTTTTTTCAAATAACAGAGATCAAGAAATCTCTATAGAAATAAAAGACATGCGAAGAAAAGCATATTTAAACGGGATTGATGAGGGTTTTGCAACGAATATTATAGGAACGTTTAGGGTAATAATTTTTTCACCCGTACACTTATCCCTAATTAAAGGTGGACCGGATTTAAGAAGAAGGTTAATTGACGCAGCAATTTGCCAGTTAAAACCAACTTATACACGCTTAATATCCGGGTATAACCACATACTTCGGCAGAGAAATTCGCTTTTAAAGAGTTTAAATATAAACAGTTCCTTAAAAGATACTCTGGATATATGGAATCAAAAGCTTATTTCCTATGGAAGTGAAGTAATATTTGAAAGACTTAAATATTTAAAAGATTTAAAAATTTTTTCTTCTGATATTTATAGTGATATATCGCAAAGCAAAGAAAAGTTAAGTATAGATTACGGTTGCTGTGTAAAGGTAGATGAAAAAAACACGGTTGATGAAATTTTTTCGGCGCTGGAAAAAAAATTAAGTTCAAATGTAGAAAGTGATATATCAAATGGTTTTACGAGTGTGGGACCCCATAGAGACGACGTGTTTTTTTCAATAAATTCTAAGCCGATAAAGACGTTTGGTTCACAGGGTCAGCAAAGATCCAGTGTTTTAGCTGTAAAACTTTCAGAAGCGAAGTATATAGAAGGAAAAACGAAAGAAAAACCTCTTGTGCTTTTAGATGACGTAATGAGTGAACTTGATTTATACAGGCGAGAATATATAACAGAAAAAATAAAAGATTATCAGGTGTTTATTACAAGCTGTGAAGATATAAAAGAAACAGGAAAAGAAAATACTAAAAAATTTTTAATAGATCAAGGCAAAGTAGTAATATAATTAAAAGGGACTTGATATATTGTATTTACATTTAGATGCCGGAGTAATATTAAAAGAGAAAAGTATAATAGGAATATTTGACCTTGATAACACGACTGTGACTCAAAAAGGAAGACTTTATTTGTCAAACAAAGAAAAAAGAGGTAAAATAGTAAGTGTAACGGATAAGATCCCTAAATCATTTGTTTTATATATGGAAAATAAAGAAGAAAAAATATATATTAGTAAGTTTGCTACAAGTACGCTTTTAAAAAGAAGTTTACTTGAAAGTAGCAAAAATATTAATAATTGAGGTGGTATATATAAACAAATTAATTTTACCTTTTTGCCCTTACTGTAAATACAAATTAAGTTTTATCGATGCGTTTATAAATAAGAACAGACCTATTTATAAATGTAGATCATGCCATAGAAAATCGAGTGTAATTTTAGACCCTGCCATATTTAAATATTTGTGGTGTGTACAAATTTTTTCTATACTTATATTTGTCATGACGTTAATAGGTGGCGGAGGTTTCTTGGTTTTAGGTTTCGCGTTAATTTTTTTGCTTTTTTTAGGGTTTTATTTTATAAGCACGTATATGGTGTGTTTAGAGGAGCCGATATATGCGACGGTAAAGAAAAACAGACAAAAAGTGAAAGAGGATGAGAATATAGACGATATTAGTGACGAATCTGAAATAATATCACAAGAAAACGAAAAAGATGTAGATATATATAGCAATTAAAAGAAAGTAAAAGTGGGGGTTAAAATTTTGGATAATAACGATAAAAACTTGGAATCTATGAAGTATGGCGCTTCTGAAATACAAGTTTTAGAAGGTCTTGAAGCGGTTAGAAAGAGGCCCGGAATGTATATAGGGTCAACAGGACCGAAGGGACTTCATCATTTGGTATATGAAATAGTAGATAACGCAATAGACGAAGCTTTGGCAGGTTTTTGCGATAAGATACTAGTTGAGCTTTTACCGGGAGATATAGTAAGGGTAACAGATAACGGAAGGGGTATACCGGTTGGGAAACATCCAAAAATGGGTATACCTGCTGTTACGGTTGTATTTACGGTTCTCCATGCCGGAGGAAAATTCGGAGGAAGCGGGTATAAAGTTTCCGGCGGACTTCATGGAGTTGGTTCTTCGGTTGTAAACGCTTTGTCCGAGTGTCTTGAAGTGGAGGTTTTTAGCGGTGGAAAAACACATTATCAAAAATTTGAGCGAGGTGTGGCTACCACTGAACTTGAAGTGCGTGGAGATACGGATAAAAGAGGAACTCGTATAACTTTTAAAGCGGATCCTTTGATTTTTAAGGAAAGTACGGTTTATGAGTTTGGAGTATTAGAAACAAGACTTCGTGAACAAGCATTTTTAAACGCAGGGATCCGAATTGTTTTGGAAGACAAAAGGGACGAAGAAAATATAGAAACTCGTGATTTCAAATACGAAGGCGGAGTATCAAGTTTTGTTGAATTTATCCATAAGAAGAGAGCTCTTGAAGTTGTACACCCCGACGTAATAAAGCTTTGTGGATCAAATGCCGATAAAACGGCAAGTGCAGAAATAGCCCTTCAGTATAACGACAGCTACAACGAATTAATACTTTCCTTTGCTAACAATATACACACCACAGACGGAGGAACTCACGAAGATGGATTTAAAAGGGCTCTTACGAGGGTAATGAATGATTACGCAAGAAAGTTTAATGTTCTCAAGGAAAATGACAGGAATTTTTCGGGTGAAGACGTAAGAGAAGGCTTAACAGTAGTAATAAGTGTAAAAATAATAAATGCTCAATTTGAAGGTCAAACTAAAGCTAAACTAGGAAATACTGAAATTAGAGGTCTTATTGATAATCTGATAACCGAAAAATTATTTATATATCTGGAAGAAAATCCAGCAACGGCTAAAGCGATACTTGATAAAGCTCTTTCAGCGGCCAAGGCAAGGGATGCAGCAAGAAAAGCAAGAGATTTGGTAAGAAGAAAATCAGCGTTAGAAACAGCATCACTTCCTGGTAAATTATCGGACTGTCAGTCTAAGAATATGCATGAAACGGAGATATATATAGTAGAGGGAGACTCTGCAGGAGGTTCAGCAAAAGGAGGCAGAGACAGACGTTTCCAAGCAATACTTCCTCTATGGGGAAAAATGCTCAATGTTGAAAAGGCAAGACTTGATAGAGTCTATGGAAACGATAAATTAATGCCGGTAATAACAGCTCTTGGTTGCGGACTCGGGGAAGATTTTAATTTAGAGAAACTCAGATATGGTAAAGTAATAATAATGGCGGATGCCGACGTAGACGGTTCTCATATCAGAACTCTACTGCTTACATTTTTCTTTAGATTTATGAGACCACTTATTGATGAGGGTCACGTATATATAGCTCAACCCCCGCTTTATAGACTCACAAAATCAAAAAAACATACCTATGCCTATTCTGATGAACAAAGAGATGAAATATTGAAAGAACTTGGAACAGGGGTAGACATACAAAGATATAAAGGTTTGGGAGAGATGGATTCCGATCAACTTTGGGAAACAACTATGAATCCTCAATCGAGGATAATGATAAAAGTAACACTTGAGGACGCCGAGGCTGCAGATGAGATATTTACTATTCTTATGGGAGATAAAGTAGAGCCAAGACGTGAATTTATAGAAAAAAATGCTAAATATGTTCAGAATTTAGATGTGTAGTATTAAATACAAAAGGAGATCTGAAGGTATATGGATAAGGAATTTTTAGAAGAAGAAAAAGAGAAAGAAGTATCGGGGGGGACTAGTGAAAAAGCAGTAGTGTCAGTTCCTGTTGGTAACGAATTTTCTGAGCACGTTTGTACCCATTGCGGTAAGAAATATAAAACGCTTAAGTTTTTAGTAGATTTTTCTTGTCCTCATTGCGGATATGGTGGATATAAGTCAATTGCCATGTGGTTCGAAGAACATGAACAAGATAATGTATAATGTTTTTTGTAAATTTAATTTTATATATGTGAGAATTTTCAAAGTATAAAGAATGTTGATGTATAATAATATAATATAATAAAAACAAAAATTAAAAAGGAGAACTAAACAAATGAACGATACAGACCCAAACCCTGACGGAAGCGATTTTAATAAAGACTATATTTTAGATATAGACAGTAAAAAAGAGAGTCCAAACCAAAACGAATACTGGGATGGATCCGAATCTGAACTGGTTTTTGATGATGAAACAGAGAACTATGAAGATAATATGGCAGGAATAAAGATATCATATAAACTTGATAAAAATGATATATATGAGTTTATAAAGAATAGTGCGTCTTATGAAAAAAAAGAAAAAGAAAAGAAAAAACACACTATTGTTCAAGCTATAATGTTTACGGTGCTTATAATTTTAGCCGTAACCACAAGAAATAATTTATATACACTCGTTTCACTAATACCGTTTTTTACAGGAGTTAGTTTATGGGTCATACCGCTTTTGAGTATGAAAAATCTAGTAAACAATATTTATGATGAAAATCAATATGAAGTTGAAATTTTTCCGGATAAAATAGAGGTAGTTCACGCGGGGTTTATAAAAGAGTTTCCTTTGGATGAAAGTGGAAGGTGTGAAATAACCGACAAACTTATACTGGTTTACTCTAAAACAAAAGAGTCTTTGATAATACCTATAAGATCAATAAAACCGGATTGTTTACCGGACATACAGGCAATGATAGTAGCAGGGGCCAGACCAATATAAAAAAAGTAAAAAGTTAAGGAGAACACGATGGAAAATCAAGACGATTTAAAAGAGATTGTACCAAAAGTAATAGAGGTTGATATAGAAAAGGAAATGAAAAATTCCTTTATGGCTTATTCTATGTCAGTAATAGTAGCAAGGGCTCTCCCGGACGTCAGGGATGGATTAAAACCCGTTCATAGAAGAATTTTATATACGCTTTTTGAAGATAATTTAGGTCCCGATAAAGCATATAGGAAGTGCGCCAACACAGTAGGCTCGGTACTTGGAAGGTATCATCCTCATGGAGATGCGTCTGTTTATGATGCTTTAGTTCGTCTTGCCCAGGATTTTTCCATGAGATATACATTGGTAGATGGGCACGGTAACTTTGGATCCGTCGATGGAGATCCTCCGGCTGCTTATAGATATACGGAATCAAGAATGAGTAAAATAGCAGTTGAAATGCTAACAGATATCGATAAGGAAACCGTAGATTTCGTATCGAACTATGACGACAGACTAAAAGAACCTACAGTACTTCCTGCAAGATATCCAAATTTACTGGTTAACGGGTCGACAGGAATAGCAGTTGGTATGGCTACTAATATACCTCCTCATAATTTGGGTGAGGTTATAGATGCTATGTGCCTTTTAATAGAAAATCCTGATGCGGATTTACCTGAATTGATGTCCAAAATAAAGGGCCCGGATTTTCCAACCGGCGGTATAATAATGGGTCTTTCAGGTATAAGGGCTGCTTATTCAACTGGAAGGGGAAAGATAACCGTAAGAGCAAAGGCGGAAATAGTTGAGGACGAAAAAACTGGAAGATTTAGAATAGTTGTAACAGAGCTTCCTTATCAGGTAAATAAAGCGCGTCTTATTGAAAGTATTGCTGATATGGTAAAAGAAAAACGTATAAACGGAATTTCAAATATAGAAGATCATTCTGATAGAAAAGGTATGCATATCCAGATTGATCTTAAAAAAGACGCTTCCCCTCAGATAGTATTAAATCAGCTTTATTCCTATTCTCAACTTCAAACAACTTTTGGAGTTATAATGCTTGCAATCGTAGGCGGGGAACCTAAAGTACTTACTCTCAAAGACACTTTAAAGCTTTACATAGATTTCCAAGTAGAAGTAATCACAAGAAGAACAAAATATGAGTTAAAAAAAGCTCAGGAAAGAGCACATATCTTAGAAGGACTAAAAATAGCTCTAGATCATATTGACGAAGTAATAAATATACTCCGAAGTTCAAAGTCGATTCCCGAAGGAAAGCAAAGACTTACAAATCGATTTGGCCTTGACGATATACAAACTCAAGCAATAGTACAAATGCCCCTTGGACGTTTAACAGGACTTGAAAGAAATAAAATAGAAGACGAGCTTTTAGCTTTAGAGGAAAAAATAAAAGAGCTTTTAGATATACTTTCAGATAACTCTAAGCTTCTTCAAATAATTAAAGAAGAGGCAGTGGAAGTACGCAGAAAATTTGCGGATGAAAGACGTAGTGAAATAATGTCTGTAAGTGGGGAAGTCGATATAGAGGACTTAATACCAAAAGAAGATTGCGTTTTGACTATGACTATTTTAGGTTACGTAAAAAGACAAAAACCCGATGCTTATAAACTTCAGCACAGAGGTGGAAGAGGTATATCGGGTATGGCTCGGCGTGAAGAAGATATAGTAAGTGAAATGTTTATAACAAACACACACGACTTTGTCATGTTCTTTACAAACCTCGGAAGAGTATACAAAATAAAAGCATATGAAATTCCCGAAGGATCAAGGACTTCAAAAGGTTTAAATATTGCTAATTTGATACCTATTGCTCCTGACGAAAGAGTAACATCTATAATAAGAGTCCCTTGTTTTGAGGAAAAAGAGTATCTTGTAATGCTTACGAAAAAAGGCGTCATTAAAAGGACTAAACTTGTGGATTTCAATTCTGCAAGAAAAGGCGGGCTTATAGCGGTTGATTTGGACGAGGGCGACGAACTTTGTTGGGTAAGAAGGACGAATGGTAATAATGAATTGATTCTTGCAACGAAAAAAGGAAAGGCTATAAGGTATAAAGAGACTGACGTAAGATGTGTGGGAAGATCAGCAAGAGGCGTAAGGGCTATGACTTTAAAGCCCGGTGATGAAATAACAGGTATGATGGTTGTACATCCGGATTGTAAAGTTCTTACCATATCGGAAACAGGTTATGCAAGAATTTCGAAAACGGATGATTATAGACTGCAATCAAGAGGCGGACAAGGCACTATAAATTATCATACTCAAAAGTATGGTAATGTAGCATCAATAAACCAAGTAAGTGAAGACCAAGATGTAATAATAATATCATCGGGTGGAATAATTATTAGAATAGAAGCAAGTTCTATAAGGGAATGCTCAAGACCTTCTAAAGGTGTAAGAGTGATGAGGTTATCAGAGGATAATAAGGTAGTAGCGGTTGCGTGTGTACCTCATGAACACCAGGAAGATAATGATGCAGAGCAAGAAAGTGAAGATGTTTAATAGTGACCAAAAAAATTGATAAGAACAATTATATTATTATATGTATGTTAAAAACATTGTTAATTAAACAAAAAAGGGTGCTTTATGTCTAATTTTGTGTTAAAATGTAGTAAAGACTGGGTTTTTTAAATTATTAAGGAGACATTTTTGTATGAGGCAAATCTTAAATACATTGATAGAGATTTTATGTGAATGTAAATTTTGGGTGTGTTTGTTGTATTTAGGAATTTTGATTTTAACTAAACAAAAATGGTTTTTATCCCTATTAACAGTGTATATTGGTTTAAAGATGTTTAGTAATAAATGTAATATTTAATATTACTAGAAAAAATAGGGATAAGAAATCTAAATATCCGCAAAAAAGACGTTACGATTTAAATTGTCTCTATTTTTTATAATATTATTAGTTTTTTGTGTAAAAACAATTAGAATAAATTTATATTAAGAGGATAAATATGAAAAACTTAATATCCATTGGGCAAGTATCCAAAAAATTATCGTCAACTGTTATAAATTCAGATAATCAGAAAAATAAATGTTTAGAGATACTGTCAAATAAGATTATGTCCAATATAGATAAAATACTTTTAGAAAATGATAGAGATATAAAAAAATTTAAAAATGTAAGTTTAAACAAAAGAGAAGCGCAGAAATTTTCACTTGATAAGGGGAAAATTTTTAATATCTGCAGTAATATGGTAAAGATACGAAATAGCGACAGCCCATTAGGAAAAGTTGAAGATGGATACATTTTAGAAGGAGATATATTAGTTCAAAAGGTTACTTTTCCAATAAGCACAGTAGCTGTAATAAACGAAGGTCCAGCAAGTATGATTACGGATTTTTTTAGTATTAGTATGAAAACAGGGAATAGATTGGTGTTTTTTGGAAATAGATATACACCAAGAACTAACACGTGTCTTTACGATATGATAAACCAAAGTTTAAAAGAGGCAGACTTTCCTGAAAAGTACGTTCAGTTATTAGATTTTTTTAATAAGAAATCTGATTTGATTTTTTTAAAAATGAAAGATTATATAGATTTATTGATACCAATTGGTAACGATAAATTAATGAATATCGTTGAAAAAAACTCAAATATACCTTTTATAAAAATAGAAAAAGGACTAGGATATATTTTTATAGATGAAAGTGCAAAAATCGATATGGTGTCAAATATAATATGTTCTGCTATACAAAATATGGATTCTCTTTTTGTAAGTATTGGTGCTGTTTTTGTCCATGAAAAAATAATACTTGATATATATAACCGTATATCATATAAAATGAGAAGTTTGAAATTTATAACTAAAATCGTTCCAAAGAAAGCCTCCTGTAAAATAATAAGTTCGGCAAACACTATAATTTTACAAGCTGTTGAAGATATGGATCAAGCGATAAAAAACATAAATGAAAATTCTACGGGACATTGTGAATGCATAATAACAAATGATTATTTAAATGCTCAGAAGTTTGTAAGCAGCATAAATTCATCCGTACTATTTGTAAATACTTATAATAATATATTAAAACCCAGCAATAGATTTTCCGGCGTAGGTATATCTTCGGGTAGGATGTTTATAAGAGGAATAATAGGTTTTGAAAATTTAGTATCATACCGGTATGTAATACAAAGATGTTATGCTAGATAAAAAAGTTTCTACAAAATCTGACAATATAAATTTGATAATATATGATAGCCTTATTTACATATATCTATATGATAGAGTAAAGTGAGGTGAAGAAAGAGTAATGTATTAGGAAAGGGTCTTAAGCCTGTATATTTCTAATATGTTACTTTAATTATTATGTATAAGGGGAATAAGAGCAGAAATTCACGCAGCTATAGTGTAGATTATAGAGGACTTTATGGAAAAGATATTTTTTCAGCGAGTCAGGAGGATAAGTTTTTTGATGGAGATGATAATCAAGATGATGTAAGATCTGTAAATACATCTCTAAAAAATAATATTACTCAAGGAGAAATAAAAGAATCAAGTTTTCAACATTTCATGGAGTATATGTTTAAAAAAACAATAAAAATATTAGTAACATCACTTATTATTACTATTTTTTTTGTTTTAATAGTGGCAATTTTTGGAGTAGTTATAGATATAGAAAAAAGAGAGCAACTAATATATTATGATAATTTAATATGGCCGGTGGTAATGCAGGATCCCGAACCATTTAATAATGAAAATCCTTTAAATAGAGAAACTATGTTAAAGGCAGGAGTATGGGATGCTTGTTTGCATTATAAGTCTGATAGGGGGCTTTTTGATAAGGATGGTAGGCAAATTATATCAGGACAAGATGTAAGGGACTCTGTATATAAACTCTTCAATGCAGATATCGATATAAAAGAATCTATACCGGATGGTATTTTCTTTTTCAATTATAATTCTTTAGAAGATAATTTTTATGTAGAATCGATAAATAGCGATCAGTGCTTTACCCCACATACAAAAAATTGTGAAAATATAGGAAATAATCTAATAAAGCTTACGGTTGAATATTTAGTTCCACAAAATCAATTTGATGAAGGAATGAAAATAAATAAAGAGAAAAAGGTCGAAAAAGTAATGCAATATATTTTGAAATATGATGAATTTACAAAAAATAAATATGTGTTTAAAGTATGTGGTGTTTAATGTTGACAATTGTATATATAATATTTGTGTATTTTAAATATAAAAAAGTGTTTTTTATAAAAAAACAA
This sequence comes from uncultured Eubacteriales bacterium, assembly GCA_964416045.1. Classification (GTDB taxonomy): domain Bacteria; phylum Bacillota; class Clostridia; order Oscillospirales; family Acutalibacteraceae; genus CAQBRY01. The sequence goes on from CAYQCM010000012.1 coordinate 14,980, forward strand.
ATGGAAATAGCGATCAAATTATATAAAGTAGCTTAAGATTTAAATACTATAGATGCATTGTACTTAAAAATACAAGAATGTACAAATGCTGACAATCCGTTAAAACCAAGTATGTTTAGAAGAAGTGTAGCTAAATAAGTACGATTTTTTGGCAATCGATATAAAATTTTATGCATTAACAACAACCCCATCGATGTCAAGAGGAGAGGAGATTTGGTCATATACAAGAAAAGGAGGCGTTTTGGATAAGATGAGGTGTATATTCATATTTAGAAAAAAACAAGAAAAAGAAAAATCCTACTATACTAGATAATAATAAATATAAATGTGCATACCAATTTTTGAAGGCTATGGGTTTTCTTATAGAACAAGTAAACATAATATCAAATATTGATATTTTAAATCAAGAGGGAGACGCCGCAGCAGAATTTGAAAAAATTAATCCTCAAAAATTTATTTCGGAATTTAAAAATTATAAATCAAGCAAAAAATCTCCAGCAAAACCTTGTCCTAAACCTAAAGATTAGGATTATAGTATATAAAATAAAACCAGAATAATTTCCAGATTTCCCTCTTCTTTTTCCCCCATAAGGATAAGGATAAGAATTAAGATAAGACTTTTTTCTTTGTCCTTAAATAGAAGTTCAACTAAATGCGGTAGATTGTTTATAAAATTATTTTTTTTACGACGTGAAGATGAATTTTCTTGAGATTTTTTATTATCAAAATTTTTTTTAGAAGTATCGTTTTCAGGTTTTGGGAAAGTAGGTGGATCAGGGTTTGTTTGTAAAGTGAGGGCCTTAGATTTTTCAAGGGTTATTTTTGCTCGTTTTTGCATTTCATGAACTCTTTTAATGGCATCTTGTTGCATTCTTTTAATATCTTCAGATGTTTCTTGACGGTAAGGTTTTTGTATTAAAGGCATAGATTTATACCACCTCAGAGAATACCTTGTTGTTTAAGTATAGGAAGAATTTTGAGTAGTTTAAGGAATTTAGAAGCTTCATCTAATTTTTTTTGTCTAGGGGGTCCTAAAAGAGGTCTAAGAGCACACAAAAGGTCGGTATACTTGTCTTTTGTGTTTATAGAAGCCATAAGAGGAGCAAGTTTCATAATATTTTTTATCATTTTAGGAGATAAGCCGGAGAAATCAGATTCTGTTTTCTCCGATGTATCTTCTTTTTTGTCGGATTCATCATCGGTTTTTTTTTCAAGATTATCACCCAGCAGACCCGACAAACTCTGAACCTGTTTCATAATATTGGGATCATTTAATAAGTCGGCAATTTTGCCTGCAAGGTCTTCCATAGACTATTTATCCCCCATAAATTTTTTTAGTAATTGTTGGGCCTTTGGTGTTGAAAGAAGTTTTGAAGCAGCGTCTTTGTCTGAGAGAATTTTTTGTATTTTTTCTGCGTCTTTTTGATTTAAATTTTTTATTATATCGTTTACTTTTCCGTTTTGGGCGGCATCTTTTAATTTATTTGGATCTGCTCCTAGTTTTTGTGATATAGTGTTTATCAAATTTTCAAGATTATTGTTTTCACTAGACATAAATTTATCACCTCTAAAGATATTGATATGAAAATTTTTGGTTTAGTATGATATAAAAATATTAGAATAAATGAATAATATGAAAATAAGAGTAAAAAATAGAATAAACTCATGAATAATTTTAGATTTTATATTTTGTTATGAAATGATAATAATAAAATTAGTGGATACAAGTAAGTTTTTTATTAAAACACTTGTAATTTATATAAAAAAACTAAAATTCTACTTGACAAAAATTGTTATATTATATATAATTACAATTGTATCCATAATTTTTAAATTGTAAGGAGAGATGATTATGTCAAAAGAAATGTTAGATGTCTTAGTCGATCAAAAAAAGGTTGAGGAAATTGTTGCTTTACCAACAAAGAAAGATGTTGAAAGTAAATTAAATCAAGAGGGCGTAGATGTAACTTCTGAAGATGTAAGAGTATTAGGAGAAGTATTTAAAACCGTAGCAGAAAAAGGCCCTGAAGCTGCTGATGAAAAATTATTAGCTTCTGTAAGTGGAGGAATGGGCGATCTTACAAAAGATAGACTAAAAAAAGCTGGTAAAGCTCAGGCTGTAATTGGAAGAGTGGTTGGAGCAGGTGTAGCTGCACATCAAGGTTATAAACATAAGAATACTATTAAAAGTTGGTTTAATTCTAAGGAACAAGAATCTGGCTCTGGTTCCTAGAATCAATAGGCATAAGGCCCTAAGATAACATAATAGATAAAATATATTTTAAAGGGATAAATAATTATGAGTAAAAAAGTGGACTTTAATGATGCTGCCAAAGAAGCATTCAAAAATAAAGCTTTTGTAAGAAATTTACTTTCTTTAGAAACGGGTGAAGAAGTAAGAAAAGCTTTAGAAGAAAAGAATATAGTTTTGACTGCCGATGAACTTGATAAGTTTGCCGAAATATTAGTTTTGGCACTCGAAAAAGGGCAGGAGATGACCGATAGTGATTTGGAGAATGTAGTTGGCGGAGCGCTTTCTATATCCAGATTCGTACCTATTTTTGCAGATACTACTTTAGATTTAGGTGGTTTGGCAGAGAATAGTTATTTCGCCCGGCGTAAAGAACATCTTAAAAAATATGGAAGAGGTTCTTCCGATCCTAAAGGTTAATGAGGTACAATTAAAGATATTAATTATTTAATATAAATAATATACCTGCTATATAATTTGTTTTTTATAGCAGGTAAAATTTTATAATAAAGAGTTTTTATATAATAAAATTGAATGAAGGGTGAATATAAAGAGATTAAATATTTAAGGGGGAAATCACAATGTCAAAAGACATATTAGATGTTTTATCAGATCCAGCTAAAGTAGAAAAAATAGCCTCTTTACCAACAGTCCAAGAAGTTGAGGATTTTTTCGAAAATAAAGAGAAGGTAAAAGTAGATACAAAAGATATAAAAGTATTAGGCAATGTTTTTCAAGAGGCTTTAACCAAAGGACCTGAAGCTATTGATGAAAAAAAATT
>CAYQCM010000013.1:0-17378 GCA_964416045.1 uncultured Eubacteriales bacterium
AATTATAAAGATTTGTTTGCGTTAATTTTTACACCAGGCCCCATAGTAGAAGAAACAACACATGATTTTATATATTGTCCTTTACTTGCTTCCGGCTTTGCTTTAATTACTGCGCTTAACAAAACGTCTGCATTTTGAAAAAGTTTTTCTGCTCCAAATGATACTTTCCCTATAGGGCAATGTATAATATTTGTTTTGTCAAGTCTATATTCTATCTTACCAGCTTTAGCTTCTTTTATTGCTCTTGAAATATCTGTAGATACAGTTCCCGCTTTTGGATTAGGCATCAATCCACGAGGTCCTAATACCCTACCAAGTCTTCCAACCATACCCATCATATCCGGAGTAGTAATTAACACATCAAAATCCATCCAGTTTTGAACCTGGATTTTATTTATCATATCTTCTGCCCCAACATAATCTGCTCCGGCAGCTTTAGCCAGATCTTCATTTTCACCTTTACATATAGCAAGAACTCTTACTTTTTTTCCAGTACCGTTAGGAAGAACCACTGCTCCTCTAACTTGTTGATCGGCATGTCTTGAATCAACACCAAGTCTTATATGCATTTCAACTGTTTCATCAAATTTGGCCTTGGCCGTCTTTACACAAACTTCAAGACCTTCTTTTAATTCAAAAAGTTTTAAACTATCAAATAGTTTTGTACTTTCTACATATTTTTTACCATGTTTCATATCACTGTTTTCCTCCCTATTAGTGGTAAAATCGGATATTTTCCTCCCACTTGAGGCATTAATCCACTACTTCTATTCCCATACTTCTAGCTGTTCCAGACACCATACTCATAGCTGATTCAATATTTGCAGCATTTAGATCTGGCATTTTAATTTCAGCAATTTTCTTAACTTGATCTTTTTTAATTTTTGAAACTTTTGTTTTATTAGGAACTCCCGAACCTTTTTCAATTCCACATTCTTTTAATATAAGAACTGGGGCAGGTGGAGTTTTTGTTATGAAAGTAAAAGATCTGTCGTCATATATATCTATAACAACCGGTATGACCATACCCATCTGATCCTTTGTTCTATCATTAAATTCTTTAGTAAAGGACATAATATTAATACCATGAGGTCCAAGTGCCGAACCTACAGGCGGCGCCGGAGTGGCTTTTCCAGCAGGAATTTGAAGTTTAACTTGAGATTTTAATTTTTTAGCCAACTTTTACACCTCCAAAATTTGCCATAAAAAACTTTTTATAACTTCTAAACTATTGGCTGAACTTGTATTAGTTCCAATTCCACAGGGGTTTCACGTCCAAACATTGAAACAATTACAGTTACGCGATTTTTCTCCATATCAATACTGTCAACAACTCCGACATGCTCACCAAGTGGACCATCCAGAATTTTTACAGTATCTCCAACAGAATAAGAAACTTCTATCTTTTTATTTTCTACACCTAACTTCTTAACCTCATCATCTGTGAGAGGAACAGGTTTTGTGGACTCTCCTACAAAACCAGTACATCCCCTTACATTCCTTACAGCATACCAAGAGTCATCATTCATAATCATTTTAACTAAAACATATCCGGGAAAAATTTTACGTTCCACTTCACGTTTTTTATTATTCTTTATTTCCACTACTGTTTCAGTAGGAACTTTTATTTCCTGAATAAAATCCTCTAGTTGTCTATTAATTACGGTCTTTTCGATATTAGATGCAACTTTTTTTTCATAACCAGAATAGGTATGAATTACATACCACCGAGCTTCCTCTTGCACTAAATTTTACCCCCAGACCATTTCACACTATCTCGATACTTCCATAACTAGACCTAGTAAACTCATAAACGCGGTATCGAGTCCAAATACAAAAAGTCCAACAACGAAAATCATTAAAAGTACTATTCCCGTATTTTTAAACACAGTCTTTGGTTTAGGCCAAATAATTTTTTTAATTTCACTTTTAAGATCCTTAAAAAACTCTACAGGCTTGGCAAATATATTTTTTTCGGACATAACAAATAACCCCCACTTTCTCTTTTTACTTAGTCTCTTTATGAGGAGTATGTTTTCTGCAGAATCTGCAATATTTATTCATCTCTAACCTATCAGGATTGTTTTTTTTATTTTTCATCGTATCGTAATTACGTTGCTTACAATCCACACAGGCAAGAGTTACTTTTACTCTCATTACGGCACCTCCCGGTATTTCGGAATATTTTAGCCTCCCTCAGAAACATAAAGCTTCTCATGAGGTGGTAAAATTTTACCATACTTATTAATTCAAGTCAAGTTCATAAAAAAATCAAATAAACTTGATTTAAAATCAATTGTTAAAGAATCTGTTATTTTTATAGTAACTTTAATAAATTAAATTATTTTTTAAGATTATTGATATTAGTAATATAATTCTAAAAATTTTTGGCTTCAAATATAAAGCAAACAATCGTTCTCTTGCCTTTATAATCTTATTTCCCAAATATTTAGAATGGCTAATAGTTTAATTTACTTTATTTATATATTATACTTTAGTTAATACTAAAGCTACGAGGCTAAATTAATTTATTACTTCTTATATTTTAAGGATGATTTCCATACTTTTTTAAACTCTTCACTTAAATATTTATTAAAAATATTTGTATCTTCCTCAACTATGTTATTTAAAATCCCCATTGTTATTATAGCTCTAACATCCAAATCACCGTTTTTGTACATATTTTCAAGAAGTTTAAAAAATTTTTCTACTTTATTACCATTTTTACTAGATAACAGTTTATGTATTTCGGGAAGTACTTCATCATTTAAAAATTTTACAGCTCTAAAATTCTCACCATTTTCTTTTTCAAGCATAATTTTTTCCTTTATATTAGGGAAAATACTTGCCAACCTATTCATAAAAAATATAATTCCAACATTTTCCTCTTCTTTTCCCGAATTTTTTTTAACTATTTTAGTATCATTTTTTTTACTCACCATTATTTCAAAAAAATCATTACAAATATCATCAATATCTTTAGACGTTCCTTCTTTCTGACTAAAAAACCAAGAAGAAATACTTTTACAAGATTCGTCTTCTTTTATACTACTTAAATCAAACAACGATATCATTTTATTTTTAATATCATATCTAATTGTATATTCTCTATCCTTGTTTTTGAAAATAATCTCTTGACTATTAAAAGAAGATATAAAGTTATATGGTTTTAAAAGTTCCACCATTTTTTCACCTAATATTGAAACACTGTCCTTTACCAATCAATTCATCTCCTAGTATTAAATAGCTTTTAGATTATATCACGATACTAATAATTTGTCATTAAAGATAATTTCTTTTTTAAATTACATATATAAATAAAATTTTGTTTTTTTGATAATAAAATGGATATATATTTTTCAATAATTTTCACCGTATTTTTTTTTATATAAAACTCAAAATAATTCAAAGAGTCTAAATAAGGGGTGAAAAAATTGTGAAAAAATTTTTAAAAAAATCATTAGCTTTTGTAGCTATAATAGCTACTATTTTTTTGGTTGGAAGTACTATAATTTCAAATAATATGCCAACTGTTTATAATGCAAGTGAGTGCTGTGAGATAAAATTATCCGATAATTTTCCGCTATCTATAAAACCTATTAATCCTTACCCTCCCAAATACAGCAATAAATCTATAATTAGACCTCCAAAATACAAAGCAAACCTTACTTTACTAAATATAATTCCTATAAAATCAGTAGAAATAAATATAGTAGATGAAATAAAAGTCATGCCGTGCGGTACACCTTTCGGAGTTAAAATATTTACCGAAGGAGCTATGGTAATAGAAACTTCAAACGTAAGATCTGAGTACGGAGTATGTAATCCTTCAAAAATAAGCGGAATTAAAAAAGGCGACACCATTACTAAAATAAATAACGTTGAAATAAAAAGTAATGAAGACCTTGCCTATCAAATAGAACACAGTGATGGTTCACCATTAGACGTCACATTAAATAGAAACAAATCCGAGATTCATACAAAAATAACCCCAATAAAATCAATGGATGATCAAAATTATAAAATAGGAGTGTGGGTCAGAGATAGTTCAGCGGGAATAGGAACGATTACTTTTTATGATAAAAATCAAAAAACATTTTCAGGTCTTGGCCATGGAATTTGCGACGTAGATACCGAAGAACTTCTTCCATTATCGTATGGAGATATAGTAAATGCAAAAATAAATAATGTTTGTAAAGGGGTTAAAGGCGTTCCAGGTCAGTTGAAAGGTTGCTTTACAGACTTTAAACCCATAGGTCAGTTAAAGGCAAACATAGAAACGGGAGTATACGGATATTTAAATGTTCCTCCTTGCAGTAATCAAGAAATTAATCTTTCTATGAAACAAAATGTAAAAACAGGTCCGGCCAAAATTCTTTGTACCGTTTCTTCAGAAGGAGCTAAATACTATAACATAAATATTGACAGTATAAATTACAATGAAAAGAACCCCACTAAAAATCTTTTAATTTCTATAAAGGATGAGAATTTAATAAGCAAAACCGGAGGAATAGTTCAAGGAATGAGTGGAAGTCCAATTATACAAAACAACACTTTGGTTGGAGCAATAACACATGTCTTTATAAACGATCCTAAGAAAGGTTATGGAATATTTGCAGAGACCATGGTAAAGGATTGTGATAAAATTTTTGGTTCTATTTACAAAAATGTGGCCTAAATTTAACATAAAAAATCATAAATCCGCTGATTTTTACTTTTATTTTAAAAAAACTGTTGCCATTTTTTACCATAAATGGTAATATAATAAAAAATAACCCAAAGTTAATTTAGGAGGATACCAAAATGAACGATCATAAATTAAAGGCTATAATATCTCAGTCCATCAAAGACATTAGTAACAATATTTACGATATATTTGCAATGAACAATATAAACGTAAAGTTTGTAGTTAAAGATGGGTTCCAAATTTTGGAAACCATTGAAAATGATATTCCTGATATAGTTATATTAGATCTTTTCCTGTCTAAAATAGACGCTATTGGTATAATAAACTCTTTGAAAAAAACTGAAAAATTTAAAAATATTAAATTTATAGTGGTATCAAATTTTTTTAATAAAATAATAGAAAAAGAAATTATTAACTGCGGAGCAGATTACTTTATTTTAAAACCTTTTAATTATGCGACCTTAGTAGAAATAATTAAAAGAGTGTGCAGCTGTGAAGATAAATCTCTTAATCAGCATGAAGAAAATAAAAATGATATTTTAAACGGTATATCGCAAACTCATAATAACGAATTAGAATTGGAAGTAACTAAAATTTTACACCAAATAGGAGTTCCGGCACATATTAAAGGATATAATTATTTAAGATATTCTATAATGATGTCTATTAATACCCCAAGTATAATAAACGCCGTCACAAAAGTTCTTTATCCTTCCGTAGCGGTAAATTTTTCTACAACAGCTTCAAGAGTCGAACGAGCTATAAGACATGCTATTGAAGTAGCCTGGGATCGTGGAGACATTGAAATACTAAATTCATACTTCGGATATACAATTCATAATTCCAGAGGTAAACCAACAAATTCAGAATTCATAGCAATGATTAGCGATAAAATAAGACTTCAAATGAAATCTGCAAGTTAAACAATAAAAATTTATTATTTACTTTTATATTTCTTTATTATTTCATTTTTTATTTCTTCTTTATTTTCAGCTGAAAGTAACCTATAGTACAAAATTATTTCCTGTTCTTTTTTAGTAAGATTATACATATAACTAGAACTATCATCGTTTTGATTATTGCAGGGAAAATTTGAGTCATGTAGGTTATTTTGTGTTTCTGATTCAGACTCTAAAATGTCTTCATAGTTTACGTTAAATATTTTACAAAGCTTCATAATACTGTTTATGTCGGGTTTAATTCTTCCTGATTCATAATATGCATAAGTAGACCTATCTATATCTAATAAATCAGCAAGTGTTTTTTGAGTATATCCGCACTCTCTTCTATATTTCTTTATTTTATCACTAATAATTTTAATCCCCTCCATAAACTTAAATTTAAAGTTATACTATAATATGCTATCAAAATTTTTTGCTTCAAACAAGTAAAAAATTGTAAATTTCAGATTCCTACTCATACTTTTTTCTCCCTATAAAATTAAAATCTCATATATATGTTTACATACTCAAACGATTATTGTAAAATATTATGGATTTTAAAATTGGTTTTGGGAGTGTTTTTTTTGGAATCCAAATACAAAAGAATTTTACTTAAAATAAGTGGAGAATCACTTTCCGGAAATAAAAAAAGCGGTATAGATTTTGATGAAGTCTTAAAAATAGGAGAATCAATCAAAAAGTGCACAGACCTTGGAACACAAATTGGAATAGTAGTAGGAGGAGGGAATTTTTGGCGCGGTAGAAGCAGCGGCAAAATGGATCGTACTCGAGCAGATCATATGGGTATGATGGCAACTGTGATAAACTCTTTGGGTCTTGCTGATGCTTTAGAACAGTTAAACTTAGACGTAAGGGTACAAACTGCAATTTCAATGCAGCAAATAGCAGAGCCTTACATAAGAAATAAAGCTGTAAGGCATCTAGAAAAAGGAAGAGTCGTAATTTTTGGATGCGGGACCGGAAGTCCGTTTTTCTCTACTGACACAGCCGCATCATTAAGGGCCGCTGAAATAAGCGCACAAATAATATTTAAGGCTACAAATACTGATGGTATATATGACAGCGACCCTGCCATCAATAAAAATGCGAAAAAATATGACTGCATAACTTATGAAGAAATACTCAGCCAAAATTTAAAGGTCATGGACAGCACTGCAACATCAATGTGCAAAGACAATAATATACCTATACTGGTATTTAGCATAAAAGAACCCCAAAATATTGTTAGGGCTGCTAAGGGCGAGATAATAGGAACAATAGTAAAGTCTTAAATTATAAAAGGAGAAAATATTTATGAACGAACTTTTTGATAATGCTAAAAATAAAATGAACAAAACATTAGAATCATTGTCATCAGAATATATATCAATAAGGGCCGGAAGAGCAAATCCATCTATACTTGACAAAGTAACTGTGGACTATTATGGTACACCTACACCAATAAATCAAGTTGCATCAATATCAATAACTGAAGCAAGAATACTTACAGTTCAACCTTGGGACGCTTCGATAACTAGTGCCATAGAAAAAGCAATTCAAAAATCAGACGTAGGAATAAATCCTCAATCTGACGGAAAAGTAATAAGAATAATCTTCCCTCAACTTACGGAAGATCGCAGAAAAGAAATATCTAAAGATATATCAAAAATGGCTGAGGAATCCAAAATATCGATAAGGAACATAAGAAGAGACATCCTCGATAAACTAAAATCCATGAAAAAAAATTCTGAAATCACTGAAGATGATTTAAGGCATGGTGAAAAAAAAGCTCAAGATCTAACTGATAAATTTTGCTCAGAAATTGATTTGCTATGTGAAAAGAAAACTAAACAAATTCTAGAACTATAATTATTCAGTATTAATGAAAGAGATCTATTAATATGTCAACTTATCAAAATATCTTTCTTCCAAATCATATCGGAATTATCATGGATGGAAATGGAAGATGGGCAAAAAAACGAGGTCTGCCAAGAAAAGTGGGCCATAATATGGGGGCCAAGAATTTTAAAAATATTACAAAATACTGCAGTAAAATAGGTGTAAAATATCTTAGCGTATTTGCTTTTTCAACGGAAAATTGGAAAAGACCTCAGTCTGAAATATCACATCTAATGGGAATATTTAAGCAGTACCTTGAAGATGCAATATCCGAATTTCATAGTGAAAATATAAAAATTAAATTTATAGGAGATACTTCAGTTTTTTCTGAAGATATAAAAAATTTAATTCAAAAAATCCAATCTGAATCTGAAAATAATACTGGAATGGTACTAAATATTGCCATGAATTATGGTGGAAGAGCTGAAATAATAAATACAACTAAAAAAATTGCTAAAGACTTAAAAGACGGAAAAATAAACTTTGAAGATATTTCAGAGGAAATGTTTTCAAATAATCTATATACTGCCGGCCAACCAGATATAGACCTAATAATTAGACCAAGCGGAGAATACAGAATATCTAATTTTCTCTTATGGCAATCAGCATATGCCGAATTAATTGTCATGGACGTTTTATGGCCGGACTTTAAAACTTATGATTTAAATCATGCTTTGGAAATATACTCGTGTCGAAATAGACGTTTTGGAGGTATTTAATTGCATACAAGAATAATATCAGGGGTTTTAGGCGCTATATTCGTTTTTGCCGTACTTGCTTTTAACACTCAATTTGTACTGTTAATAAATATTTTGTTATCTATAATATCTCTTCTTTCCGTATCTGAAATATTTAATGTAATGGGCATATCTAAAATAAAATCAGTAACTATACCTACTCTTTTATTTGCAAGCGTAGTGCCTCTGTTTAATATTTCCATGATCCATCAAATATGCTGGTATATATATACTATTGTCATATTTTTTGTGATGATATTAAACAAGTCTTTAAAACTCAAAGACATTTCACTTATATACATGATGGCAGTAGTTATAACATGTTCGATTAGCAAAGTAGTGTCTCTGAGAGACTACGGCCAAGAGTACGGCAGTTTCTATGTACTTTTAACTTTATCGGTTGCTTGGTTTTCAGATACCGGAGCATATTTTTTTGGAAAGTACTTCGGTAAAAATAAGTTGTGCCCTAATATAAGTCCTAAAAAAACTTTTGAAGGATTTTTCGGAGGAATCTTAATTTGTATAGTTTCAGTAATGCTCATAGGTTTTATATTCAACAATTTTATATTCTCTGAAAAATCTCATATAAATTATTTTGTATTATTTATATTAGGTCTTATAGGATCACCAATTTCTGCGCTTGGAGATCTATGTTTTTCCGTTATAAAAAGGAATTGCCATGTTAAAGATTTTGGAAACGTAATTCCAGGGCACGGAGGAATTTTAGACAGATTCGATAGCGTAATATTCGTAGCTCCATATACATACTTCTTCTTACAATTTTTATCTGTTATATCATAATTTCAAGAAAAGAGTTGCTTTATTTGACAGAAAATCTATCTATCCTAGGCTCCACAGGTTCAATCGGTACACAAGCTCTTGAAGTAGCCAGTGAATTAAATATTCCAATCGATGCACTTGCTGCAAATAGTAATATTAACCTTCTGGAAAAACAAATAAGAAAATTTTCCCCTTCAAAAGTTTGCGTATATGACGAAAAATCCGCAAAAATACTTAAAGATAATATAAAAGATACATCTACAAAAGTTTACTCCGGAATGGATGGCTTGTGCGATATAGTATCCAGAAATTCTTCCGATACAGTTTTAACGTCTATTAGCGGTATGATAGGTTTAGTTCCAACTTTAGAAGCTATTAAAGCCAAAAAAAATATTGCTCTTGCAAATAAAGAAACACTCGTTGTAGGCGGGAAAATCGTAACTAAAGAAGCTAAAAAGCAAGGCGTTAAAATACTTCCCGTAGACAGTGAACATAGCGCAATATTTCAGTGTATACAAAGCATAGAAAATCCCCAAGACATTAAAAGATTGATACTCACAGCTTCCGGAGGACCATTTTTTGGGAAAAAACTACCGCAGCTTAAAAATGTTACGATAAAAGACGCTTTACATCATCCTAATTGGACAATGGGCAAAAAAATAACAATTGACTGTGCAACCATGATGAATAAAGGCCTTGAAATAATAGAAGCAGCGTGGCTTTTTAATATGGACCCGCAGAAAATAGACGTAATAGTACACAGGGAAAGCGTAATACACTCAATGGTGGAATTTAAAGATAATGCGGTTTTATCTCAAATGGGAATCCCAAGTATGAAAGTTCCAATACAATACGCATTAACATATCCTGAAAGAAAAATTTCTTCTTCACAAAGTTTAGATTTTACAAAATATAATAAACTAACATTTCATGAACCTGATTATGAAACTTTTAAATGCCTTAAAATATGTAAAGACGCAATAAAGATTGGTGGAACAATGCCTACTGCTATAAATGCAGCTAACGAAGAGGCAACATCGCTATTTTTAAATAGGAAAATAAATTTTCTTCAAATTCAAGAAATAGTAGAATTTATTTTTAAAAATCATAAACCCCAGAAAATTAATTCACTATATGATATACTAAACACAGATGAAAATATTAAAAAATTAGTTTTAAAGAAATTTAGCAGTAATTAGGAGGTCATTTAATGAACATATTACTTATAATATTTGCAATAATACTATTTAATTTAATTGTATTCGTACATGAATTCGGTCACTTTTTTACAGCGAAATCCTTCGGAGTAAAAGTCAATGAATTCGCAATAGGAATGGGCCCTAAAATACTCAAATTTCAAAAAGGTGAAACCCTTTATTCATTAAGGCTCTTCCCTATCGGCGGCTTTTGCGATATGGAAGGAGAAGACAAAGAAAGCAATGATGAAAGGTCATTTAATAAACGCAAACCTTGGCAGAAAATTATAGTCGTAGCTACCGGAGCTATAATGAACATTATTCTAGGAATAATAATGACATTTATTTTATTAGTTCAGCAGCCAAAATTTGCTTCCACAACAATATCTAAATTTTCCGATAATTCAGTTTCCAATCAATATGGTCTTCTCGAAGGAGATCAAATCGATTACGTAAACGGATTTAGAACAAGAACATATAAAGATATGGTTTTTGCAATAGCTACAAATAAAGAAAATACTTTTAATATGCAAGTAATAAGGGACGGTCAAAAAGTAAATTTAGAAAACGTACAATTTTTAAACACTACAGGTGAAAACGGATCAGTTACTACGCAACTCGACTTTTATGTTCAGCCAATAGAAAAAAATTTCGGTACAATAATTTGGCAGTCTCTTCTGGACACATTATCCACAGTTAAAATGGTATGGGCAAGTTTAATAGGAATTATTTCAGGTAAATTCTCATTTAACGATATGGCTGGTCCTGTTGGTATAGCTTCTGTAATAGGTGAGGCCACCAGTGAAGGGCTAAAAGTAAATGCTCTTTATGCACTAAACAATATAATTTCTATAATGGCAATGATTACCGTAAACTTAGGAATAATAAATCTCCTTCCCCTACCCGCCTTAGACGGTGGAAGATTAGTATTTTTGCTGTTTGAACTTATATTAAAAAAGAAATTAGATCCTAAATATGAAGGATGGGTACATGCCGCAGGATTTTTTATTCTTATATCTCTTATGCTGCTAATAACATTTAGTGATATTATAAAACTAATACCAAGATAAACATAATAAAGAGGTATATACTTTAATGAGAAGACCTTCTAAAAAAATTAAAGTTGGTAATACTTATATAGGCGGAGATTCTCCTATAGCTGTACAATCGATGTTAAATGCTCCATCATATGACACTCAAAAAAACATTGATCAAGCTCTGGAACTTGAAAAATGCGGATGCGACATAATAAGAATATCCGTCCCAACAAAAGAATCTGTTAGCAATATATATGAATTAAAGAAAAAAATTAAAGTACCCGTCGTAGCTGACATACATTTTAATTATAAACTAGCTTTAGAATCCATTTCAGCAGGTGCTGATAAAATAAGAATAAATCCCGGAAATATAGGAATAGAAGAAAATATTAAAAAAGTTGCACAAAAATGTATGGAAAGTAATATTCCAATTAGAGTAGGAATAAATTCAGGTTCTTTAGAAAAAAAAGTTCTTAAAAAATATGGTAAAGTTACTCCCGAAGCTATGTGTGAAAGTGCTTTATATAACGTAAAATTGCTAGAAAAATATGACTTTGATAATATTATAATATCAATAAAATCTTCTAACCCTTTAAATACTGTTCTTGCATATAGGTTAATATCACAAAAATGTGATTACCCCCTACATGTAGGGATCACGGAATCCGGAACTGAAACTTTAGGATCAATAAAATCATTCGCCACAATAGGTTCTTTATTGATTGACGGTATAGGAGACACAATAAGAATATCTTTAACCGCAGATCCTAAAAAAGAAGTCACTGCAGGAATTAATCTTCTTAAATCTTTAAACCTTTATAGATCCGGTATAGAATTTATATCTTGTCCTACCTGCGGAAGAACACGAATTGACATTATAAAAATAGCTAATGAAGTTGAAAAATTCTTGGCTGACTATAAAAAAAATATAAAAGTGGCAGTCATGGGGTGCGTAGTAAATGGTCCTGGAGAAGCTAAAGATGCAGATATTGGTATAGCAGGAGGAAACGGCATAGGAATAATATTTAAAAAAGGTGAGATCATAAAAAAAGTAAAAGAAGAAGATTTAGTTAATCAGTTAATAAAAGAAATTCAAAAAATGTAAAAAGGGGTCTCAAATTGAGCAAAAATTTTGAAAAATTTTTTAATAAATACATAGACACTTCTATAATAAATTCAAATATTTTAAGTAGCAGCATTACTAATATAGACATAGATAAAAACAAAAAATCTATATCTATAGAAATATGCTTAAATAAAAATATTGATAATAAATTTATAGAGGAAGCAGAAAATACAATACTTAACTGTAAGCTAGGCTTTGAAATAGTTTCTATTAAGCCTAGTTTTGTAAATTTGGATATTAATGAAAAAATTATTAAAAATTTAATATCGGATCTTTTTAAAGAAAATCCATCTATACATAATATATTAAAAGATCTATCTTTAGATATAAACAATGAAGAAAATATATTAAATGTAACTATTAAACACAGTGGATTTAATATATTAAAAGCAATTGGCGTTGAAAATAAAATTTCAAACGAATTATTTAAAAAATTCAATTTAAAATTTAAAGTAATTTTAATTGAAAATAAGGTAAAAAAAGTTGATATTAACTTACCTGACCAAATTTACGCTCCCAAAAATACAGAAGAGCCGAAAACTCAAGATAATCAAAATTTAAAAATAAAAGTGGAAAATGAAAATAATATTATAGAAATAAGAAAAGAAAATAATTTATCGCCCCAAATTATATTATCCTCGGCATCTCCTTTTTACGGAGGGATAATAAAAGAAAAGCCATCGCCAATTTACGATATAGTTTCAGATTCAGAAGAAACAGTAGTTGTATGGGGAGATATTTTCGATATATCTTCAAGAACTACAAAAGACGGCACCAAAAACATATATTCTATAAGTATAACAGACTATACAAATTCCATTATATTGAAAATCATAGATAGTAAAGAAAAATGCAAATGTTTTGGGAAATTAAAAGTTGGAACCACTATACTCGTTAAAGGCGATACAACATACGATAAGTTTGACAGGTGCACTATACTTAAACCCAAAAATATAAATTTAATATCCAAATGGAAAGTATTAGACAAAGCAGAAAATAAAAGAGTGGAACTGCATCTTCATACAAATATGTCCGCTATGGACGGTATTACTCCTGCAGCAAAACTTATTGAAAGAGCATATCAGTGGGGACATTCAGCTATAGCCATTACGGATCACGGAGTAGCACAAGCTTTTCCCGAAGCTATGAATACTGTAAATAAAATTAAAAAAGAGGGAGGAAATATAAAAGTCATTTATGGAATAGAATCTTATTTTGTCAATGACACAGTACCAATAGTCTACGGAGAAAAAAATCAAGACTTTGAAAAAGAATTTATATGCTTCGACTTAGAAACCACAGGTCTTAACGCAAAAAATAACAAAATAACTGAAATTGGAGCAGTAAAAATTTTAAATGGTGAAATTATTGATACTTTTTGTACATTTGTAAATCCGGAAGAGGAAATACCTGAAAAAATAACAGAAATAACCGGTATAACAAATGAAATGGTCAAAAATGCCCCTCTTGAAAATGAAGCTCTTAAGAAATTTATAACCTTCTGCGGAGAAAATCCAATATTAGTTGCTCACAATGCAGTGTTTGACGTAGCATTTATCAACGCTTCTATAGAAAGACAAAAAATAAACTTTAATTTCACATACCTAGATACTGTACCAATGTCTAGATCTTTGCTTGGGAACTTAAAAAATCATAAACTCGATACCATCGCTAAACATCTAAAAATTCCAGAATTTAATCATCATAGAGCCTCAGACGATGCAACTGCTCTTGCTCACATATTTATAAATCTTATCTCAATAATAAAAGAACATAAAAAGATAAATAATGTTCAGGAAATAAACACAGCTCTATCTGGTACAGATACAAAAAAAGCCCCTTCTTACCATCAAACAATACTCGTAAAAAATAATACAGGACTTAAAAATCTTTATAAACTAATATCAATGTCCCATATAGAATACTTCTATAAAAAACCTAGAATACCTAAAAGTAAGCTTTCAAAACTGCGCGAGGGATTACTGATAGGAAGTGCATGTGAGTCAGGAGACCTTTTCAGAGCGGTTGTTGGTGGAAGATCATGGCAAGATTTAATAGATATAGCAAAATTTTATGACTATTTAGAAATTCAACCAATAGGTAACAATGCATTTATGATAAGAAATGGTACGGTGACCACAGAAGAACAACTCAGAGAATTTAATAGAACGATCATAAAGTTGGGGGAAGAATTAAATATACCGGTAGTAGCAACCGGAGACGTACATTTTATGGATCCACAAGACGCCGAATACAGAAAAATATTAATGGCAGGACAAGGATATGAAGATGCTCAATATCAAGCTCCTCTTTACTTAAAGACCACAAAAGAAATGCTTGAAGACTTTGCATATTTAGGTGAAAAAAAAGCCTATGAAGTCGTGGTTGAAAATACTCAAAAAATAGCAAATATGATAGAAGAAATCCTGCCAATTCCACCGGGAGTATTCCCACCAACCATAGAATCCGCAGAAGAGGAACTCATAGATATTACTTGGAAAAAAGCAAAAGAAAAATATGGAGATCCTCTTCCGGAAGTAGTATATAAAAGACTTGAAAAGGAACTTAATTCTATAACAAAACATGGCTTTTCCGTGCTATACATGACGGCGCAAAAATTAGTAGCAGATTCCGAAAAACACGGGTATTTAGTTGGATCAAGAGGATCCGTAGGTTCTTCTTTTGTAGCTACAATTTCTGGTATTTCAGAAGTAAATCCTTTGGTTCCGCATTATGTATGTCCAAAATGCAAAAACAGCGAGTTCATTACTGATGGAAGTTACGGGTCGGGATTTGATTTACCTGAAAAGAATTGCCCAAAATGCGGAGCAAAATATAATCAAGACGGGCACGATATTCCTTTTGAAACATTTTTAGGATTCGATGGTGATAAAACCCCGGATATAGACCTTAATTTCTCAGGAGAATATCAAGCCGAGGCTCATAGATATACCGAAAAATTATTTGGTAAAAATAATGTTTTTAAAGCAGGTACAATTGCAACCGTCGCAGATAAAACAGCTATAGGATTTGTTAGAAAATACGCCGAAGAAAAGGGTATTACTATACCAAAAGCAGAAGAATTAAGACTTGCAATGGGATGCACCGGAATTAAAAGAACAACAGGTCAACATCCCGGAGGAATGGTAGTAGTTCCCAAAGGAAAAGAAATATATGATTTCTGTCCAGTACAAAAACCAGCAAACGACCAAAGTTCAGACAGTATCACTACTCACTTTGACTTCCATTCCATTCACGATACAATTTGTAAGCTCGATGAACTCGGGCACGATGTTCCATCAATATACTATTATTTAGAGCAATATACCGGTATAAAAGTCCAGGACGTATCAATGAGCGATAAAGACGTAATGTCATTGTTTACTTCCACTAAAGCACTTGGAGTAAGTCCAAAAGACATAGATTCCCAAACGGGCACATTTTCTCTACCTGAAGTAGGAACTAATTTCGTTCGCCAAATGCTTATAGATGCAAAGCCCAAAACATTTACAGACCTAATACAAATTTCAGGATTATCCCACGGCACAGACGTTTGGGTAGGGAACGCTCAGGAACTTATTAAAAAAGGAATTTGTAAAATTTCCGACGTTATCGGTACAAGAGACAGTATCATGACATATCTAATTTACAAAGGTCTAGATCCCAAAATGGCGTTTAAAATAATGGAAATAACAAGAAAAGGTAAAGCGTCTAAGCTACTAACACAAGAACATATAAGTGAAATGAAAAAACACAACGTCCCCAAGTGGTATATAGACTCATGTATGACAATAAAATATATGTTTCCTAAAGCTCACGCAGCTGCATACATGATTTCAACTTTAAGATTTGGTTGGTATAAAGTTCACAGGCCTGTAGAATACTACGCCGCATATTTCACAGTACGTGGAGAAGATCTTGACGGAATATTGGTAATGCAAGGTAGAGATGCAGTAAAAAGAAAAATGAACGAAATATCATTAAAAGGTAAAGAAGCCAGTGCTAAAGAACTAGCCTCATATTCTACTTTACAAATTGTAAATGAAATGCTTGCAAGAAAAATAGAAGTTCTACCAATAGACCTTTATAAATCACACTCATATAAATTCTTAGTTGAAAACGGAAAAATAAGGTTACCATTTTCATCACTAAATGGTGTGGGTACAGCAGCAGCTAAAAATCTGGAAAATGCAAGAGAATCAGGAGAATTTTTATCTATAGAGGATCTGCAAAGCAGATCTAAAATAACAAAATCAGTTATAGAAACCTTGAGATCCGCTAACATACTAAAAGGTCTTCCCGAAAGCAGTCAATTAACTTTCTTTTAATAAAGAGGTGGTACTTTTTCAATATGAAAATAAATATAAAACTAAAAAACTATATATTTCTAATTTCCTACGCTATACTTCTATACTTTACTCTATCAAACTTTTCACACGTCTGGAACCTAATAACCAAAATACTTCATATATTCACTCCATTCATATATGGCTTCGTAATAGCTTATATAGTCAATTGGCCCTATGAATTTTTTAAAAACAATATATACGATAAAAAGTTAAAGAATAAACCCAAACTTGCAAACATACTTTCTTTTATATCCGCCTATGTAATAGTTTTTGGAATAATAACCTTTGTATTAGGAATAATTGCTCCACAGTTAATATTAAGTATTGAGCATCTAGTAAATAATTTCTCAAGATATGTAGAATCACTTAACGTATGGGTGGATACTTTATATAAATATTTTAAAATAAATTTTTTACCACCAAATTATACTCAAACTATTATATCTAATTTAGAACATAATATAGAAAAATTTGCAGATACTTTGTTTCCAAGCGTATTTAATTTTACAAGGAGTTTTGCTATAGGAATATATAACTGGATAATAGGAATTGTAATTTCATTTTATTTAATCGGAAGCAAAGAAAAACTATTTTATCAATTTGATCTTTTAATATCTACCTATATT
>CAYQCM010000014.1:0-16873 GCA_964416045.1 uncultured Eubacteriales bacterium
TCCGCTAAAAGCGGGGCTATATTTATTACTGTAAATTTATCAATTAATTTTTCTTTTGGTATTGGAATTGTATCCAAAAATATTACTTTCTTTATTACGCTGTTTTGGAGTCTTTCTATGGCCTTTCCTGAAAGAACAGCATGGGTTGCGTAGGCATATACTTCCTTGGCTCCTCCTATTTCAGTTATTGCCTTGGCTGCATTACAAATCGTACCTGCTGTATCTATCATGTCGTCAACAAGTATAATCTTTTTATCACGAGCGTCCCCTATTATATTCATTACTTCACATTCATTTGCTCTTTGACGTCTTTTATCGATCAGCGCAAGTGGACAACCAAGTCTTGTTGCAAATTGACGCGCTCTCGTAACGGACCCAAAGTCCGGAGCTAAAACCGTAAATTCCTTAGCGTCAAAACCTTCTATATTTTTTATAAATGATGCTAAAAGGGGAGATCCAATTATATGATCTACGGGTATATTGAAAAATCCTTGTATTTGGGAGGCATGAAGGTCTACTGTCAAAACTCTATTTGCTCCAGCAGTTGTTATTAAATCAGCTATTAGTTTTGCAGATATTGGATCTCTGGGTTTTGCTTTTCTGTCTTGGCGAGCATATCCAAAATACGGCATTACTGCTGTAATTCTGGCTGATGATGCTCTTTTCATAGCATCTATCATTATTAGAAGCTCCATAAGATTATTGTTCGTGGGAGAACATGTGGATTGTATTATGTAGCAGTCTGCTCCTCTGACAGACTCATTTAGCGATACCGATATTTCTCCGTCGCTAAAAGTAGTAACTTTAGAATCTCCCAGTTTAAGTCCTAAATTCTCAGCTATACTTTTTGCAAGAACCGGATTTGAATTTGCCGTAAATACCTTTAATTTTCTGCCTTGAAAGTCCATTGTTTTTTTATCCTCCAAAAAAATTATTTCTTTAATATTTATATACTTACGCTAAAAGCATTACATCTGTTTGTAATAGAGTCAAAAGGCCCTATGACTCTGTTTTCTGAAATACTACTTTTTTTGCAAAAACTAAATCTTATTTCACAACCATTTGAAATATTACAATCTATAATCTCGCAGCAAGGTCCCACTATACAGTTTTTTCCTATATTTGTCTTTCCAGATAAGATAGTATTGGGAAGAATCGTTGTACTAGGACCTATTTTTACGTCTTTTCCTATCATTACTCCATCAAAACAAGGTATATTTACACCTTCATTTAGAAAATTATATATTATATTCTTTCTAGCTATTTCATTTAGGGTCTGGAGCTGACTGCAATCATTCGCGCCTAAAACAATGTCGCTTGATAAAGACTTATATGCTGAAACTTTTAAATTCTTTTCTATAAAAATTTTTATAATGGAAGTAAGATAATATTCTTTTTGCGCATTTTCCTCCGATATATCCCCGAGTGAATTTACTAAGTCCCGGACTTTAAACCAATACATCCCGGAATTTACCTCTTTTACTTTCTTCTGATCCAAAGAGGCATCTTTTTCCTCAATTATGGCTTCAACTTTTTCTGTGATTTGGTTTCTTAAAATCCTGCCGTACCCTAAGGGGTTCTCTACCATGGCTGTTATAATAGTGGCTGAATTCCCTTTTTCTAAATGCAGTTTATGAGATTCTTGTACAGTTTTTTCATCTATAAAAGGGGAGTCTCCTCCCAAAATTAATATATCCGTATTTATATGTCTTTGTAAAAAATTCAAGGCCGTCATTACTGCATGGGCAGTTCCTTTTCGCTCCTCTTGATACGCAAATTCACATTCATTATCTTGAGAGATTAAATAATCTTTTAAAACTTCACTTTTGTATCCTGCTACCACACACGTATTTTTTATGCCACAATTTTTTACAGTATCCAAAACCCAGCCTATCATGGGTTTAAAAAGAACCTCGCACAAAACTTTTGGAGCTTCTGATCTCATCCGCTTACCCTCACCGGCAGCTAGTACCAGACAGCATGACCTCTTATCCAAAAAAGATTTCCCTCCCAAAAGTTATAAAGTCTAAGCAAAAAAAACGTATAATTTACTCTTACTTATAAATAATATTATAAAAATAAACTTTTTTCAACATAAACATTCTTTTATAGACTTATAACTTCAAAATTATTTTAAAAAAAAACTTTATATTTTTGCTTTTTGTATTATTATTATCATTATACTAATATTTTATTATCTGGGGGATATTTATGACTCACAAATATGTATATCTTTTCTCTGAAGGAAATGGAAAAATGAAAAGTATTCTGGGGGGAAAGGGCGCCAATCTTGCTGAAATGACGTCTCTTGGTATGCCGGTACCCCAAGGATTCACTGTTTCAACTCAGGCTTGCATTAAATACTACAATGAAAATAAAACTATTTCTGAAGATATAATCGCCCAAATCAAAGACAATATGTGTAGTTTAGAAAGTATAACAGGTAAAAAATTCGGAAATTCAAATAATCCTCTTCTTCTTTCCGTAAGATCCGGAGCCAGAGCTTCGATGCCGGGTATGATGGATACGATTCTAAATTTGGGCCTCACAGACGCTTGTTGCGAAAGTCTTGCTAAAATTACAAATAATCCCAGGTTCGCCTATGACAGCTACAGACGTTTCATACAAATGTTTGCAGACGTTGTTATGGAAGTGCCTAAACACAAATTTGAAGAAATCTTATTACAAGCAAAAAAAGAAAAAGGCGTAACCCTAGATACGGATCTTAGTGCAGACGATCTAAAAGAAATAATCTTAAGATTTAAAAAACTTTATAAAGAAGAAACAAGATCAGATTTTCCTGAAGACCCACACTTCCAGCTCATGGAATCTATCAAAGCAGTGTTTAGATCATGGGATAACCCTAGAGCAAACGTATATCGCAGAATGAACGGTATTCCATATAGCTGGGGTACGGCTGTTAACGTACAAATGATGGTGTTTGGTAATTTTGGAGAAAATTCCGGTACGGGCGTTGCATTTAGCAGAAATCCCGCAACCGGTGAGGACGAACTCTTTGGCGAATATCTAATAAATGCCCAGGGAGAAGACGTAGTTGCCGGTATACGTACTCCACAGTCTATTAGTCATTTAAAAGAAGCTATGCCTGAAATATATGATGAATTTTATAAATATGCAAAAAAACTTGAGAATCACTATAAAGATATGCAAGATATGGAGTTTACAATCGAAAGCGGCAAACTATATATGCTTCAAACAAGAAACGGTAAACGTACTGCTAAAGCTGCTCTTAAAATCGCTACCGATTTAGTTAAAGAAAAAAAGATAGACGAAAAGGAAGCGGTCTTAAGGGTAGATCCTAAACAACTTGATTCCCTTTTACATCCTACATTTAACCTTGAATCGCTAAAAAAATCAAAACCTATAGGCAAAGGATTAGCTGCTTCACCCGGGGCTGCTTGTGGAAGAGTCGTATTTAATGCTGAGGATGCAAAGTCCTGGAATAAAAGCGGCGAGAAAGTTATACTTGTAAGAAATGAGACGTCTCCTGAAGATATTGAAGGTATGCACGCTTCCGAAGGTATACTTACCGTTATGGGCGGTATGACTTCTCACGCAGCAGTAGTTGCAAGAGGTATGGGTACTTGCTGCGTTTCCGGATGCTCAGACATTAAGATAGATTACAAAGAAAAATATTTTACTTTATCAGAAACCAAAATCTACGAAGGCGACTACATCTCCCTTGACGGATCTACAGGATATATATATAGCGGTAAAATCGAAACGCAGCCTGCTGAAATATCGGGAGATTTCGAAACTCTAATGAATTGGGCAGATAAATACAGACGCCTTGCAGTCCGAGCTAACGCCGATACTCCAAAAGATATCATACAAAGTATTAAATATGGGGCAGAGGGTGTAGGACTTTGCAGGACGGAACATATGTTCTTTGAAGGTGAAAGAATTAAAGCTGTTCGCCAAATGATCGTCTCAAAAACCGAAGATGAAAGAAAACGCGCTCTTAACAAACTCCTTCCTTTCCAGAAAAAAGACTTTAAAGAAATGTTTAATAGGCTTAAGGATCTTCCAATGACAATCAGACTTCTTGATCCGCCTCTTCATGAATTTTTGCCTACTAAAGAAGAAGATATTAAAGAAATTGCCAATGAAATGATGATTTCCGTAAAAGAACTTAAATCGATAATTAATAGCCTTCATGAATTTAATCCTATGATGGGTCACAGAGGATGCAGACTCGCCGTATCATACCCGGAAATCGCCAGTATGCAAACAAGAGCTATTATTGAGGCAGCTATTGAAGTCAAAAAGACAAATCCTTCCTATGATATAGTTCCTGAAATTATGATACCTTTAGTCGGAGATGAAAAAGAATTAAAATTCGTAAAAGATATTATAAGGCAAACTGCTGATGAAATAATATCTGAAAATGACTCTAACTTAACTTATAAAATTGGTACTATGATTGAAGTACCAAGAGCTGCCATAATGGCCGACAAAATCGCTGAGGAAGCCGAATTTTTTAGTTTCGGAACAAATGATCTAACTCAAATGACATTTGGATTTAGCAGAGACGATATTTCTAAATTTATAAACACTTATTATGACCGTAAAATTTATGAATCTGATCCCTTTGAACACGTAGACAAGTACGGAGTTGGCAGTCTTATAAGTTTAGCATGTAGCCTTGGAAGAAAAACAAACACAGGTCTTAAAATAGGCGTATGTGGGGAACATGGTGGAGATCCGGTATCTATTGAATTTTTCGATAAATTAGGTCTTAATTACGTATCTTGCTCTCCTTTTAGAGTACCTGTTGCACGTTTGGCGGCGGCCCAATCAGCTATAAATCTCGAAAAAGAATAATAAAATAATCAGTCTATGAAACTTCAATAGACTGATTTATTATTTATAAAACTATTTATCTTAAAGAGAAGTACTTGTAATAATCTATCTCGTCGCTCGAATCAATATTACCATAAAAATCGTTCAAAGTAAAACGTACTGGTCTCCCACGATCATGATACACCCACCAACAATCCGCTTCCTCTTGACCTTTCTTACATAACCGACGTATCCACGTCGCCACTCTCAGTTTTTGTTGAACATCATCATTATTAAGAGTTCTTATGAAAACACAAAAGCCTTGTCTCGGACATTGGTCAATCGCAAAATCATTCTTATATGACCTAAAATATGCAAGCCGTTCATCCACAAATAACGGAACAGAGCCTGCCGGTAAGTCTTCGTATTTATAACGTGTTCCTATTAACATATCAGTCTTCACTACTCCAGATGCCAAAACAGGAAAAAACGTTGGAACATCTCTGCCAACCCGGGGATTTGTATGTTCCCAAAAACGATACAGCGAAACAGCCGCGCGAGATAAACTATTAGTGGGAGGAATCGCAATCACAAAATCCGAGCTACATTCAATCGGATACGGAGTACAATCATCACCCGCATCACGATCACCACCCTCAGTAGAACCCTGCGCAGCACTACCATCACCCTCAGTAGGACCCTCCGCAGCACTACCATCACTCGCAGTAGAACCCTGCACAGCACTACCATCACTCGCAGCAGGACCCTCCGCAGCAACACCATCACTCGAAGTAGAACCATCCGCAGCACTACCATCACTCGCAGTAGGACCCTGCGCAGCAACACCATCACTCGCAGCAGGACCCTCCTCAACAGGCTGGGCCAACATAAATCCAACTATACAATCTTTATCAATTCTTGTCATATCACTTCTACTAAAAGGTATCTTCGTTTCACAGCCATCAAAAGTACTTGATAGTTTAGAAAAATCCTCTGATAGTTTAAAATATGATACTGTTGATATTATCGCTATTGGGACTGAAACCATACTTAAAGATATTCCGATAGCAGCCGCTGTTTTATAAAAGTCTATCATCCAAACACCTCTTTTTAAATATATTCTATAATATTCTTAAATCAAAAAATATTTTCTGTGCTTTATTCTAATTTATTTTTTATTATATGTCAATATTTGTAAATAATTATTTTCCCATGGAGTACTTCTAATTTGTATTTTGAAAAACCGTGTTTACTTATTAAATTTTCTTTGTAATTCGTTACATCAGACAAGTTTTCAATTTCAGATTCTTCTACGCAATGGTACATATATATCCTTGTTTTTTATCATCTAAAATCTTTTTAATAAATCCCATACATGCATTCTTTTTTTGAATCCACAACAAACGTATCTACAGGCTGCCTACCTGCAGGACGTTCGTCTAATATTGATATGTCCATATCTCCATAAATTATCAAAGATAAACTCCTGGGAATGGGCGTATGTGGGGAACATGGTGGAGATCCGGTATCTATTGAATTTTTCGATAAATTAGGTCTTAATTACGTATCTTGCTCTCCTTTTAGAGTACCTGTTGCACGTTTGGCGGCTGTCCAATCAGCTATAAATCTCGAAAAAGAATAATAAAACGATCAGTCTATGAAACCTCAATAGACTGTTCCTCCACTTTTTCAACAATCGGACTTTCTGCGTACGGTACAACAAACCCCCCGTTCCACGGAAGAAACAGAGACATATCCACATCTTCCCAAGCGATAGAACCGTCCACCCGCATAAGATTCGAATAAAAACGAGACACATCATACGTGCCGAACCTATCATTCTCCACAACCAAATTGTGGGGATCTAGAGAAAAAAACAACAGACTAGTAAACTCCGACAATTGACGATGCAGCACAATAGGTTCTTGGACACTCTCAACCAAGGGTTCCGCTCCCGACTGGTCACACCCGCGTCTCGGTAACAATTGTATGTACGTCCCAATGTGAGAACTCTTAGGATAATCATCTGGTGACACTTTGACGGCGTAAACATAGACTCCGTGCTTCCCCCCAGGGGTTCGATCATATACAAAATTTTTATCCGCATATAACAAAAAACTACCGTCCGGCAACTCGCGTTTGTCATAACAAAAGCCTATTACCGTAGTAAGATCCGTACATCCATCGTCATAAACAGGAAAAAAACTTGGAAGAGCTCTGCCGAACGTTCCATTGGTATGTTCCCACAGACAAAGCATTGAGAGGCCCGCGATATACAAACAGTCGGTGCGAGGAATTAAATACATATGATCGCCACCACCACCCGCAATTGAAGGGGCAAACATCATTCCCACAATATTAACACTGCCACCAAAAGGCCTTGCTAGTTTAGAACAATCCCTTGCTAGTTTAGAACAATCCCTTGCTAGTTTAAAACATGATACCGTTGATATTAGTGCTGTTGGGACTGAAACTATACTTAAAGATATCCCGATAACAGCCGCTTTTTTATAAAAGTCCGTCATCCCAAACGCTCCTTGTTAAATATATCTATGATATTCTTAAATCAAAAATATTTTTTGTATCTTGTTTTTATTTTAATATATATTTTTTATTTGTCAATACTTTTAAATAATTATTTTTCCATCATTACTATTATTTAAAAAATTTTTTACGCTTTTCTCAATAATATTTTTTTCATCCAAATTAATTTTATTCCAGTTTTTAAAAGTACTTTCGGCTATCTCAGAAATCTCCTTTATAATAGATACGTCCGACACTATGTTTACAAGCTTAAAATTAATATTTCCGTGTTGTTTAGATCCTAAAAATTCTCCCGGACCACGTATTTTCAGGTCCTCGTTTGACAAATAAAATCCATCGTTTGACGCCGCCATAACTTTAAACCTATTTATACTTTCCTTAGTCTTAGAGTCAGAAACTAACACACAATAAGATTTGTCTTTCCCTCTTCCTACTCTTCCTCTTAACTGATGAAGCTGAGAAAGACCAAATCTTTCGGCGTTTTCGATTACTATAATACATGCGTTTGGTACGTCTACTCCCACTTCTATTACCGTCGTAGAAATTAAAAGATCTATCCTGCCTTGTAAAAAATCATTCATTACCCTTTCTTTTTCCTGAGGTTTCATTTTTCCATGGAGTACTTCTAATTTGTATTTTGAAAAACCGTGTTTACTTATTAAATCTTCTTTGTAATTCGTCACATCAGACAAGTTTTCAATTTCAGATTCTTCTACGCAAGGGCACACTATATATCCTTGTTTTTTATCATCTAAAATCTTTTTAATAAATCCATACATGCGTTCTTTTTTTGTTGAATCTATAACAAACGTATCTACAGGCTGTCTACCTGCAGGACGTTCGTCTAATATTGATATGTCCATATCTCCATAAATTATCAAAGATAAACTTCTTGGAATAGGCGTTGCTGACATTACAAGCACATGAGGATTATTTCCCTTACTTACAAGTTTTGATCTTTGTCTTACACCAAATCGATGTTGTTCATCAGTCACCACTAACCCTAAATTTTTAAACTCTACATTTTCAGATATCAAACTATGTGTTCCGACCAGTAAATTTATTTCACCTTCCCGAATTTTTTCCCTTATTTCTTTTTGTGTTTTAGACTTTAATGATCCTGTAAGAATTTCGACAGTTATAGGCATACCGTAAAAAATTTTTTTAAATGTTTCAAAATGCTGGTTTGCAAGTATTTCAGTGGGCACCATAATGGCAGTCTGATATCCATTTCTTATAATATTATACGCTATTGCTCCTGCTACAACTGTTTTTCCTGACCCCACATCTCCCTGCAAAAGGCGGTTCATACATCTATTTTCACTGCCGGTCATATCCTTTACACATTCTAGTATTGCCCTTTTTTGCGCATTGGTTGGAAAAAAAGGTAAACTAAAGTAAAACTCATCGGTATAATCTTTTTGAATTTTTACGTCTGTCTTTACACATATACCTTTTTTTAAAAATTTCATACCCATCTGCCAAATAAAAATTTCTTCGAAAACCAGGCGCCTTCTTGCTAATCCTAAAGACTCTTTATCTTTCGGAAAATGAATATTTCTAAGCGCAAATTCCAGTGAGCAAAGTTTGTTTTGGTTAATTATTCTCTCCGGCAAACTTTCACATATATGTCCCTTAACATATTTAAATCCGGATTCAACAGCGCTTTCTATCTTCCATGAATAAAGTCCTTTTATCTGACCATATATAGGTTTCAAACATTTGGGCTGCTTACCATTTAAACATATTTTCGGATTGACTATTTCATATTTATTAAAATTTTTTTGCAGCTTACCATAAAGTAATAATTCATTACCTTCCTTAAGTTTTTCTACCACATATTTATTATTGAAAAAAACAACGTCTATATTTTTATATCCATCACTCGCTACTACCTTATATAACGTTCTTTTCATACCAAGCTTTATTACCTTAACCCTCGATACAACAGTTACTTTTATACATACATCTTCTTTACTAAACCCTCCTCGAGATATTTTTCGAATATTATTCCAATCTTCATAACCCCTTGGAAAATAGTAAAGAAGCGCACCTATATTAGGTACGCCTAGTTTTTTAAAAAGATCTTTTGTTTTTTCGCCCACTCCATCGAGTAAACTTATATCCGAATTAAACAGCTCGTACATATATGCTCTTATCCTTATAATATTTTTATAATTTCTTAAATTTTTCGTCACACCATTTCGTATAACAAGAAGGACAAAGTTTATGTTCACCATCTTTATCAAAAACGGAAGAAAATCCTAATCCAAAAGAATTGTTTCCAAATACGGGATCCTCATTAGAGTTCGATTTTGCCCCGCATAAATAACAAATATCTACCTGATTCTCCTTATAAATCCCTACTCCACCTGAAACTCCATTTAGCTCATCTAAAACTAATTTTTCCATATTGCAAGTTCCTCCCATATATATATTAATATAAAGCAATATTTTATTTTAATATATTTGGACTTTTTCTACTTTTTTAGCAGCCTCTTCTTTAAACAACTCCTACAAACATTTATATCTTTTTCATCATCTTCTCCAAGCAAACCATAATCCAACTCATGAAATTTAAAGGAACTATTGTATAAAACATTATCTTTATCAAAAACTTCTTCGTCGAGTATTTTACCACAATCGTCACAAACCGTTTTTTTATAACAAAAACCACCTATATCCTGAGTTTCTGATTTCCCACCAACAACTTTTTCTATATCATTATCATTGATTTTTTTCATATAAGCCACCTCTTTATGTTTATTATATATGTTATCATACATGTTATTATATATAAACATAAACAAAACATCAATCTGATAATGTTTTATGCAAATTACTCAAAAGATATTATAAAATGATAAACAGGCTGATTTCCTTCTACTACATTTATATCTATTTTTCCTTTATATTTGTCATTTAAAAAATTTAAAAGTTCGTCTGCTTGATCTTTAACTATACTCTCACCATAAATTACAGTTATATATTCAGTTTCACGTTTTACCATATATTTAATAAGCTTTATAGCCGCCTTTACAGGGTCGCTTTCCGTAAATACAAGCTTACCGTTACTAAGCGCTAAAATATTTCCCTCTTTTATCTTAAATCCACCAAATTCCGAATCTCTTGCGGCAAAAGTTATTTGACCCGTCTCCACCTTAGCCATATCGCACTTCATAGCCTGAATATTTTCCTCTAATGATACGTCCGGATTAAAGGCGAGCATTGCAGAAATTCCTTGTGGGATAGTCTTTGACGGAATAACTACTACGTTTCTGTCCTTTGTTAAAGATACGCTTTGTTCTGCCGCCATTATTATATTTTTATTATTCGGTAATACATATACTGTTTTTGCAGGTGTTGCCATTATAGCTTCAAGTATCTGGTCTGTGCTTGGGTTCATGGTTTGACCACCACAAATTACTACGTCACATCCAAGGTCCTCAAACATCGCTTCTAAACCGGAACCTGCGGATACCGCTATAAACCCCACTTCATTAACAGGCTTCTTAAACTCTAATTTCTTTTGATTTTTTTCGAGTTCCTTTTCTGAAGCCTCTTTGACAGCTTGTTTATGTTGCTGCTTCATGTTCTCTATTTTTACGGTCAGCAAACTTCCAAAATATAACCCCTCTTTTAAAGCTCGATCAGGGTGCTCTGTGTGAACGTGCACTTTTATTATATCGTCATCATCTACAACGACTACGCAATCGCCTATCCTTTCAAGCTTTTTTCTAAGCCTTAAAGGACTTGCCTTTAACGTTCTATTTCTCCCTACTATATATTCCGTACAATACGTAAATCTTATATCTTCATCAAAAGCTGCTGCCGCACTTCTGAACATATCATCTTGTGAGACCTCTATATTTTCAAGATCTTTTTCTATTATCTTTCCATATTTAAATACTGATCTCATCCCCTCAAATATTAAGCAAAGTCCTTTTCCTCCGGAATCGACTACCCCGGCCTTCTTTAATACCGGTAAAAGATTAGGCGTATCTTTAAGAGCGTCATACGCGCCCTGGCATACTTTATCCCACACATATTCCACTTCATCACTATCTAAAAGAGCTTGTTTTCCTGATTCAAACGCCAATCTTGCAACTGTAAGCATTGTTCCTTCCGTCGGCTTCATAACCGCTGAATACGCCGATTCCACTCCTATTCCCAAAGACCTTACCAAATCTCTTCCACTTGCCTGACTAATATCTGCAAGTCCTTTAGCAAACCCTCTGAAAATAAGAGACAGTATTACTCCTGAATTTCCCCTTGCTCCTCGAAGCAGCGCAGATGAAACTAATTTTGCAACACTCCCTATATGCTCCTCATTTTGTTTTTCAAGCTCGTTTACAGCCGATATAACCGTCATAGACATATTTGTACCGGTATCTCCGTCCGGAACCGGAAATATATTAAGTTGGTCTACAAAATTTTTACTCTTATATAAATTATTTGCTCCTGAAATTATAGCGTTTTTTAAAATTTCTCCCTGGATCAAATCAATCTCAACCTCTCATGTGGACTTTTACATATATTACAAATACATTATTATTTTTTTATAGTACTCATTCTATAATACTTAAATATTAAAGTCAATGAAGATGGGTATATTTAATTATATGCCTTAAATATACCCATCCTTATAAAATTCTTATATTTAATTATGAAAGTTTAGAAATAGAAATCACAGTTTCTTCACTTGCCCAGTCTCCTTTAAAACTAAAGGCATATCTGATCCATTTACTAAAAATTTTTCTGCTGCTTTCTTCCTCTATATTTCTTGCAACAGGTTTAGCGATACGAGAAGAATTATGCGCAAAATCTTTTATCGATTCATCATTAAGTATAATATTATTAAAATCAGCATTTTGCTGTATTTTCTCATAAAGCTCTTTAGCATCTATATAGATTCTCTCTAATTTTTTTAAAGTATTAGTTAAATCTTCATCACTAGTTATAGTATTAGTATATCTTCCAACGCCAAAAGTTGGTATTAAACGGCCATTTTCATCTCTTTTTACAGAAAAAGAAGGATTAATTTCGGAAGATTCAATCGTTGTAGGATAATCCTTAACTTGCAAATAATCTTTATACTTATCAAAAAAATCCTCAATTAACTTATTTATCTCTGCTTGAA
The DNA here is from genome assembly GCA_964416045.1 of uncultured Eubacteriales bacterium. Lineage (GTDB taxonomy): Bacteria > Bacillota > Clostridia > Oscillospirales > Acutalibacteraceae > CAQBRY01. Next base: position 12,488 of record CAYQCM010000014.1, read on the forward strand.
TTTCGTCGGTTTTCGATAAATCTTCGGAAGCACTCATAATTTTACTTTTAGCATACTGGCATAAAACCAAACTAAAAACAACTCTTTCTACCGGGTCCGGATAATTCAGGGCAGACGTAAATAATGAAGGAATAACACCGCATAATTTTTTATTGCATAAAATTTCTATTTTTTCTCTAGTAACACGAATATTTTCAAAATCACTCATTAATTTATTTTTTTGTAACAGATTATAAGCATGTCTTGCATTAGTTATAGATTTATCAGTAACCACACTACATGTATCTATCACAGGTAAGTCTTGAATGTTCATGTTTACACATACTCCTTATATTATGTTTTTATAATAATATTATACCACATAATTAACGCTATGTAAATATTTATTTAACCAAAAACATTACACCCCATTTATTTTTAATACGCTCGATAAATTAATATCTTTATATTCTTTAGAAAAATCAAATATACCAAAATTTAAATCTGCACAAATATCACTAAGTGGAACCATTACAAAATCTCTATGTTTAATTCCGGGGTGGGGTAATACAAGATCATTATCACAGCAAACCACACTGTCATATAAAAGTAAATCTATGTCTATATTTCTTGAACAGTACTTATATTTTCTCTCCCGTCCAAGACCGGCCTCTATTCCAAGACACGCCCCTAAAAGTACATGGGGGGAAAGCTTTGTAAACACTTTTACACATGCATTTATATATTTATCTTGATCATCAGGAACCATAAAAGGATGCGTTTCATAAAAATGAGAAACAGCTATAATTTCCGTATGGGGTAATAATGAAATTGACTTTATAGCATTTTTTATGTTTCCCAACTTGTCTCCTAAATTAGACCCTAAGCCAAGTATTGCCTCAGCCATTTAATCCTCTCTCTTTCTTATTATTTTTACCCCTACGTATTTAAACTTCACAGAATTGATTGGTGCATCCGGTTTTTTTACAGTTACTTTTAATTTATATATATCCTTAAACCTTAAAAATAAACTTTTTGAAATTTCTTCAGAAAGTTTCTCTATTAAATTAAAACTATTATTCTCAACCGTCGCCTTTATATCTTTGCAAACCTGAGCATAATTTACTGTCTTATCAAGATTATCGGAAAAAAAAGCCTGTTTTTCTTTTATGTATATCTTGCAGTCAATTATAAACCTCTGCTTATTTATTTTTTCGTCAGGATTTACACCATGCTTTGCTAAAATACTAAGTCCTTTTATAACTATCTTGTCCAAAATCTTCCTTACTTCCTTTTAGAATTTTATCTGATACTTTAAGCGCCTGAACGGTCTCTTTTACATCATGTACTCTCAAAATATCCGCTCCACCCATACTTGCAATTACCCCCGCCGATATTGAGCCTGCCATCCTATCCGAGGCCGGTACATTGCCGCATGAATATCCTATCACACGTTTTCTGGATACTCCCACTAAAAATGCATTCCGAGAAATTTTATATTTCCCTACATTTTTTATAATATCAACATCTTCTTCATAACTTTTTGAAAATCCTATACCGGGATCAAAACATATTCTTTGGGAATCTATACCCAAATCAGTCGCTTTACTTAATTTGACGCTGAAAAACTTTTTCATTTTTTTTGGCGCTTTAAAACCATACGTAATTATCATTCCGCAAGTAGAGTCTTTACATACCTCAAACATATCTTCATCTTCAAATCCATAAACATCATTTATTATATCTGCACCCATAATGATTGCTTCATCAGCTACTTTAGGGTAAAATGTATCCACAGATACCGGTATATTTAATTTTCCTTTTATACCTTCTAAAACAGGCATTAATCTTTCGAGTTCATCATCAGGCGATATTTTAGTATATCCCGGACGAGTAGACTGTGCTCCTATATCTATTATATCTGCGCCTTCCTTTTCTATTTCAAGTACTCTGTCTATAGCCCTTTTCGTATTTAACCATTTACCTCCGTCCGAAAACGAATCTGGCGTAACGTTAAGTATGCCCATTATATAAGTCTTTTTACCAAGCTCCAGACTATATTTACCACATTTAAAAATACTTATATTCTTTCACTTACCTTTAACCTAAAAGATCTAGGAGTTCACTTCGTGCTTTCTCTTTTGTCCTTGCGTTTCCCCTGAAAGCTACCGTTTTTGTTTTAGCTCCTATGGCCATGGCTCCTCTTACCGTCATACAAGTGTGTTCTGCCTCAATTACTACCGCTACGCCATGAGGTTTAAGTTCATCATTTATAAAGTCTACTATTTCAGACGTCAATTTTTCCTGTACCTGAAGTCTCTTTGAAAAACTATTTACTATCCTTGAAAGTTTTGAAAGGCCTATAATCTTTCCCATACTCGGAATATATGCTATATGTACTACTCCAACGAAAGGTAATAAATGATGTTCGCATGTTGAACTAAAAGGTATGTCCTTTACAAGTATTACTTCATCATAATGGCTTTCATCAGTAAATATTTTTACGTGTTTTTTTACGTCCTCATCCATACCGCTGCAAAGTTCTTCAAACATATCGGCAACTCTTCTCGGAGTATCCAAAAGACCGCTTCTATCGGGATTTTCGCCTAAAGCTATTAATAATTCGTATATTAATTTTTTCACTTTTTCTTTATCTATCACTTAAATTCCTCTCTTTTATATTAATTATTCTAATCAAAAGTCAATTTAAATATATATTATACTAATAAATACAAAAAAAAACAGTCTCTCAAAAGAAACTGTTTTAAACGTTTTTATAATTTATTTCTTTTTAATCCAATAATCTTTAGTCCACCATCCCTTTTCTTTACCTGTTTTGATTAGTTTCTGTATTCCAAGTGTTCCACCTATAGATAGACCTGCAATCATAGAAACCAAACCCGCTTCGACTACTTTATCACTATGGTCCGCTAATTTGTCATTAAAATTCTCGCCCGGAGCGTCGTAATACCTGACACCCGCCCGGCGATTTAATTTTTTAGACAAAGTGTACACAACACCATCGCCGAATCCCGCTGAAACTTTTTCTAATTCTTCGCTTGATAAATTAGAAACCACTTCAACAGAACATTTAATCAAATCTCCTATTTCTTTTAAATCTTTATCTTCAACCTCTAAACCCTCTTTTTTGAATTCCTCTTTCACTTTTTCTTTATCCGGCAGAACTAATATCTTTTTTAAAAATTCTGTATCTTTAAATTTTTCCGCTATTTTTTCATTCATCCTAAATCCCTCCTTTTTGTTTATAAAAAAATTATATATATATATATTATATATATTTGTCAACATATATTTAAATTTTAATGAAAAAACACGAAAAAATTAATTTCTAACTTTATCAAAAAAGAGTACGCTTTAAACATACTCAGCTTTTACACCTACAACCCTTTGAATTTTATTTTCACAGTATTTTAAACGGTCGGTTTTAAATTTTACTTTAGAATTTAAATGATTATTGACTTCTCTTATACAATTTAAAAATTTATACTGAGGAGCTTGAAAAAACACTTTTATAATAGAACTAAAATCTATTTTAGGATCAATCATAAAATAAAATATGTTTTTATTATTTCTTGCTACCTTGTTTATATACTTGGCTAAATCTTCATTCGAAGTGCCATATGTAACGTATAAAGCATTTAAGGTAAAATAATTATATTTTTTGCTACTACATACCGGCAAAGAAAAATTGTAGTTTTTATCATATGGCTGCACACTGGTCATCTTTGATACTTCTTCGTTTATCTTATGATCATGCACTATAACATCGTCAGTAACATTAAAATATGAATATCTGCTAAGTTCGTCCGCACAGTCCCAGGTAACATCCAAATGATACCAATCATTATCTATTTTTACCATATTCCACATATGCTGTTCTTGACCTTTTGAACCTGTTACGGTACGGCACTCTACTCCAAGCCTCATAAGAAGAAGCTGCGTCGCCTTTGAATAACCCTCGCACACCGCCTCTTTCCTTACTAAACATCCTAAACATGTATACCTTTCCCAAGGTCTTTGAAAATCTTTAGATCTATCATATTTACAATTATCAATTATATAATCATGTACGAAAAGTTCCCTTTCGTATTCCGAAAGTCCTTCAGGAACACTTTTAAGTATTTTATCAACCTGATCATTTAATTTCTTTAAAGACTCTTCATACTCACCCTTTTTCATCACAGCAGATATCTTTATAATAGTATCCATACCTCGATAAGTAACATAATATCTGTTGGCAAGCCAAAATATTTCCGGGTTGTCATTTTGAAAAGCATATATTACTTTCTTTACCTCTTCTAATTTTATTCTACATCCTCTAAGTACTATAGGCTGTATATCATAAAAACCATCTGAATTTTTTCTATCTGTAATTTTATTTATTCC
>CAYQCM010000015.1:0-16672 GCA_964416045.1 uncultured Eubacteriales bacterium
TAATTAGAGGGTGATTTAAAATTTCTTTTGTGACTAAATCCGAAAATTTTTCTCGATCTACGGCTAAAGCTCCTCCTGCAGGTACTTCGCATTTATCTGCGCATTTAAGAATTAGAGAGTCAAGATTTCTTAGTTCTTCTTTTAAAAGACCTGATGCACTGTCGAGCTTTTTTGCTTTAAAAGAGTTGGAACACACTAGCTCACATAGATTCCTGCTTTTATGTGCAGGAGAAAATTTTTTAGGTTTCATGTCAAAAAGATTTACTTTTATTCCTCTTTTGGCAATCTGATATGCAGCTTCGCATCCGGCAAGTCCTGCTCCTATTACGTTTATATTATCCTTCATTATTCTCCGTCTTTTCGTATCCACAGCCCTCTGCTTTACAGTAGATTTTTGTGGTTTTTTTAGTTTGTTTCTGATAAAGATTTTCCTTACATTTTGGACATAGTTCATTTAAAGGTTTATCCCACGATATGAACCTACATTTTGGAAAATTACTGCATCCAAAAAAAGCTCTACCTTTTTTACTTCTTCTTTCAATAACGTTTCCGTCTTTGCACTTAGGGCACTTTACGCCAATCTCGTGCGAAATGCTTTTTTTATTAGTACACTCGGGGTATCCCGGACAAGCTATAAATTTACCAAATCTTCCCCTCTTAACTATCATTTTTCGTCCGCATTTTTCACATACGATATCGGTTTGGTCTTCTTTAAGCTCAATTTTTACGTCTTTCATGTCCTCTTTAGCTTTTTCAAGGGATTTAGAAAATTCTGTGTAAAATTCATCTAGGATTTTTGTCCACTCGATTTTGCCTGATTCTACAACATCTAAATCATTTTCCATCTGTGCCGTAAACTTTACGTTTACTATCTTTGGAAATTTTTTTTTCATAAGATTGTTTGTAACTTCACCAAGTTCCGTCGGTTTTAAGGTTTTGGCTTCCCTTACCACGTATTCTCTTGACGTAATAGTTGATATGGTAGCTGCGTATGTTGATGGTCTTCCGACTCCATATTCCTCTAAAGCTTTTATAAGCGTCGCTTCCGTATACCTTGGCGGAGGCTGGGTAAAATGTTGGTTACTTTTTATATCTTTAAGTTTTAGAGGCATATTTTCTTCGAGGTTTGGGAGAGATTTTTCTTTTTCTTCGGCTGTGTCTCTACCTTCTGTGTATAAAATGGTAAATCCGTCGAACTCGACGGTGTATCCTGATGCTTTAAATAAGTAATTTCCCTCGGTTATATCGACTGATGTAGTGTTTTGTATGGAATTTGCCATTTGACAAGCTATAAATCGTTCCCAGATGAGTTTATAAAGTTTATATTGGTCCGAGCTTAAACTATTTTTTATTTGATCCGGTGTAATTTTGGGAGTGGAAGGTCTTATTGCTTCATGACCGTCCTGAGAGTTTGATTTTGTTTTAAATCTTCGAGCCGATGGGGGAAGATATTTTTTACCCCATTTTTCAAGTATATAATTTTGAGCTTCTTTGATAGCGTCTTCGGAGATACGCAGGGAATCGGTTCTCATATAGGTAATAAGTCCTACTGCGCCGAACCCTTCGATTTCTATACCTTCGTAAAGTTCTTGAGCAACTTTCATGGTACGCCTTGCCTGAAATCCAAGTTTTCTTGAGGCATCTTGCTGCAAAGTTGACGTAATGAAAGGGGGAGCCGGATTTTTTTTGCGTTTTCCTTTTTTCAGTTTTAAAACTTTATACTCTTTATTTTCAAGGTTTTTAAGTATTACACTTGCCTCAGACTCATTTTTTATTTCGATTTTATTTTTTAAATCTCCGTAAAAGGAGGCAGAAAAGTGCTTTTTAGACCCTTTTGGTGTAAAATTTGCGTCTATGGACCAGTATTCTTCGGGTTTGAATTTACGTATTTCTTCTTCCCGATCTACTATTATTCGAACCGCTACGGACTGTACTCTTCCGGCGGAGAGCCCTTTATGGATTTTCTTGCACAAAAACGGACTTAATTTATATCCTACGAGTCTGTCAAGAATCCTTCTTGCCTGTTGGGCATTTACTAGGTCAATATCTATGGCTCTTGGCGACTTCATACCAAGTCCAACGCCTGTTTTTGTTATTTCATTGAAAGTTACTCTGTTATTCTCTTCTGGATCAAGATCTAAAAGGTATGCTAAGTGCCATGATATTGCTTCTCCTTCACGGTCGGGGTCTGTGGCTAGAAATATTTTTTTACTTTTTTTAGCTTTATTTTGTATCTCTTCAACTATTTTTTCTTTACCTTTTAAAATAGTATAGGTTGGTTTGAAATCTTTTTTTACGTCTACACTAAGTCTTTTTTCGGGTAAATCCCTTACGTGTCCCATTGAGGCGATAACATCATAGTCCTTGCCTAGATACTTTTTTATTGTTTTAGCCTTAGCCGGAGATTCTACTATAACTAAATTTGACATTATTATTCACGACCATCCAAAATTAAATTATAATCTTATTAATTAAAATTATTATTTCGCACTATATATTTTCCCAGGATAAGATTCTATAAATCCACAAATTTCAAGTTCTGTGATTATGGGTAGTAAATTTTTTATTTGGATATTAGTATTTATGGATATTTTATCAATATGACTTTTTCCATTATTTTTAATAAATAAATATACATCTTTATAGTCTTGTGGCAAAGATTCTACGGGAATATCACTGTTGTTGTATTTTAATATTGGGTTAAATAAAACATTTTCATTTATTATTGCTTTTTGATTTTTAGGATATGAATTAATATTTTCTTTTTTTTCTTCCTCAGAATTTATATTTTTACTTTTGACATTATATTCATTTAATATGTCTTGTGCGCAGGTAATTATTTTTGCTCCGTCCCTAATTAGAGAAACAGTACCTTGCGATACCGAACTTCTCATATCCACAGGGATTACAAAAACATCTCGATTTTGATCATTTGCCAAATTTGCTGTGATTAATGAACCGCTCTTTGCTCCAGCTTCTATAACAACTGTACCGGAAGATAGTCCAGAAATTATACGGTTTCTTATTGGAAAGTTAGAGGAAAAAGCGGGTGAATCAGGAGGATACTCTGATATTAACGCTCCGGTTTTCGATATTTCATTTCTAAGCTGCTTGTTTTCTGCAAGATACTTATAATTTATTCCGCAACCAAGCACTGCAATAGTTTCGCCTCCGGCCTTTAAAGCTCCGATGTGTGCTGCTCGGTCTACCCCCAGAGCTCCGCCGCTAATAATTATAACGTTTTCTTTTGATAAATTATAGGCGAGTTCTGATGCCATTTGTGTTCCGTAAATTGTAGCGCTTCTTGTGCCGACTATAGATATGCAAAGCTTTTTATCTATATTACCTATATCTCCCTTTACATAAAGTACACAAGGAGGATTTGCTATATTTTTCAATTTTTGAGGATATTCTTTATCATCAAGAGTTATTATTTGATATCCGAGGGTTATTGATCTATCTAAAACCATAGCTGCTTTTTGTATAGTAGACCCTAATAAAGAAGATATTTCTTTATTTGTAAAACATCCGCAAAGTCTCCAATCTTTTTCTCCGGCATTATAAAATTTTTGTATATTATCATAAAGTAAGTTTATGATTCTTACCTTATGATTACCATATTTTAAAGCGTTTTGCAGCCATATCCAATATATTTTATTATTCAATCAAACTCCTCCTCGTCCTGTTATTTCCCAGATAATTATTCCGGCGGCTACTGCGGCATTTAATGAATCTATTTCTTGATTCGTAGGTATCGTGATTTTTTTATCGCAAAGCTTTATAGTTTCGGGGTTTATTCCATTTCCTTCATTTCCTATAATTACGGCTGTTTTTTTATTATATTTAATTTTTGATATAGGATAATCATTTTTGTCTACTGTAGAAGCGCAGATTTCAAAATCATGTTTTTTTAAATCGGAAATGAAAGTTATAATATCATTTATCCAAAAGATGTCAAGTCGAAAAATACTTCCCATACTTCCTCTAAGTACTTTTGGATTATATATATCACAAGAATTTTCAGTTATTGCCACAGCTTTTATTTTCATTGCGTCGCAGATTCTAAAGAGAGTACCTAAATTATGAGGATCTTGAATATTTTCCAAAATTACCAGTTTGTCATTTTTTACTATTTTATCCATCATATGGATTTTGTCAACCATTTCGCATAGGCAAATTATTCCGGGGGGAGACGTCAAACTTGAAATTTTATTCATAATCTTATTATCAATTTCATAAATAGCAAAAGTATTTTTATTTGTGATTTTTTCTAAATCATGTATATATTTTTTATGAGCCTGTGAAGTTACAAAAATACTGTTAATTTTAATATTTGACTTTATAACTTCATTAATTAATTTTATTCCTTCAACCGCAAATTGATTGCTTTCTTGCCTATATTTAGCATGATTTATTATTTTATTTACATGTTTTATTTTTTCATTTTTGGGGCTTGATATTATTGCAGTTTCTATAATTATTTCCCTCCTAACAAAAATTGCGTCTAGAAGAAGCTAGACGCAATATCTATATAAATAAATTAATCTTACTCTGGTCAACAAATGCTCTGCCCTGGGCTCTATGACAAAAACTTTGAAAGAAAAAAATTTTATAAACAGTTTCATATATTTTAACAGTATATTCATATGATTCTTTATAAATTAAGTTTACCATTGTTGGAAAGAGATAGTGATATGTATGGATACCCGGGGTACCCTTTATTAGCGTAAAAAGTAGCGTGATTTACTTTTTCCAATAAGTTACTGTTGCTGCTGAACTTTATTTGATCAATTAATCTTGCGCAAAACAAAGCTTTTTTGATATTTATATCTAAAATCTGTGATTTTTCCGGAAATATTGATGTAATTTTTTCGGTGGCTTTTACTATGTCTTGACTAAATGTGTTTAAAGCGTGTGTGCAGTTTATGCTAAATATTATAAGTATGAACGATATTATTCCGAAAAATATTTTTTTAATAATACTCACATTTTTTTCATATTTATTTTATTTTTTCTACTAACTTTGAAAAACCTTGTGGATCAGAAATAGCTATTTCTGATAGCATTTTTCTATTAAGTGCTATACCAGCTTTTTTAAGTCCGTTTATAAACGATGAATAATTTATTCCGTTCATTTTACATGCGGCAGATATTCTTGTTATCCATAGTCTTCTAAAGTCACGCTTTTTTTGTCTTCTTCCTATATATGCGTAATTACCGGATTTCATTACGGCTTGTTTCGCCATTTTAAAATGTTTACTTTTTGCTCCGAAATATCCTTTAGCCAATTTTAGGACTTTTTTTCTTCTTTTTCTTGTGGCTACCGCACCTTTAATTCGTGCCATGATAATATACCTCCATATATCTTTGTTATTTTTATTTGTATGGGATTAAACGTTTAATTTGTGGACGGTTTGATTTATCGGTTACTATGATTTTTCTGAGAAGTCTTTTTCTTTTTCTTGTTTTTTTATTTAAAATATGATTTTTATTGGCGTGTGCTCTTAAAATTTTACCGCTTTTTGTCATTTTAAAGCGTTTTTTGGCGCCGCTGTGAGTTTTAATTTTGATTTTAGTTTTTGGCATCCTTATTACACTCCTCGCTTAAAGATTGAGTTTTAGAATTTGAAGATTCCGGCTTTGCGCCTTGAGATTTAGAACTTGTATTTTTCGACGATAAAAACATTATCATACTACGTCCATCTAATTTGGCAGGTTTTTCAATATTTGTAAATTCGCTGCAAGCCTTGGCAAACTTATCCATAACTTGTAAGCCTATGTTACTGTGCCCCATTTCCCTACCTTTAAATCGAATGGATACTTTTATTTTATCACCATTTTTGGAAAATCTAATTGCGTGATTTACTTTTGTTTCAAAGTCATGTGTATCGATATTTAAAGAAAGACGTATTTCTTTAATGTCGATAGTACGTTGATTTTTTTTAGCTTCTTTATTCTTTTTAGCTTGTTCAAATCGATACTTTCCATAATCCATTATTTTACATACGGCCGGTTTAGCGTTTGCAGCCATTTTTACCAGATCTAAATTTTGATTATTTGCTAAATTTAGAGCGTCTTTTATTGACATTATTCCTAATTGTGAACCGTCTGATCCTATGACCCTGACTTCTTTGTCCATTATTTCGTTATTAATTTGAAGCTCTTTGCTGTTAATATATAAGCACCTCCATAAATAAAAAACCAAGGTATGAATAAATTTTGTTCACACCTTGGCTAATATGATTAATGAGTATTAATATAATCATTAATACTTTTAAATCAATATTAACCCATGAAAGTTGAACCCTACATAGGTGAGAACATATTAATATATTCTACTTTATTCATTCTCTATCACTTTATCACTATTAATTAAAAATGTCAATAAATAATAGTATGTTTTAATAATATGAGTTTAAAAAGGCTGATTACTAAAAAACGATACTGACTTTGTAATTAGGAAAGTAAATGTACATACTCCTCCTATACCCGTTAAGATTGGCGCCAATGTTACAATTCCGACCGGTACTGCTATGCCTAATGCCTGGGAAACCGGAATAAATACGGCTGATACTTGTAAGGCTACGGCAATGGAATCTACTACATACATATATGACAGTGTTCTCATATATCGTAATAGATTTAAATGTTTATTGGTTATTCTTGGATCCCTGGCATATGGAATAGGGTCATTCTTTAACTGGCCTTTTTTAGGCGGTGTTGATTTTATAATTACTGGTATTTTTTTGGCTTAAAGCAGGATTGCCCACCTTGCACAATCTATTACACCATCTATTACACCATATGGTACACCACATAGTACACTCGCTAGTATGTCTGCCGCTGATGTTTTCTTCTGGTGTTTATAATTGCGCCATATGGTCATTATTATTTGACTTGAAATGCTAAGCGTGAATGCGATACACCATCTATAACGGGCAAGATTCTCAAGAGTCTTATTAATAAAACCACCTTTATTATTATCTTTAGATGGAGAAATAGATTTTTCTTCGGGTGGAGTTTCTTTTGGTGTATCTTTCTGGGAAGAAACTGCTTGAGGTGCATCAGGCTTTGAGGGTGATGTTTCCTCAGCATATGCTAAATTATGGATAGATAATAATAAACTTAGCGAAATAAATATTGATAAAAATTTTTTAATTTGTTTCATTTTACTTTTCTCCTTTAAATTATTTTTAAATATTTACTTTATGTATTACCTATAATTAAATTTTGTGATTCGTCTAAGAAAATTTAGTATTATGGGGCATATTATGAGGCTTAAGACGGTTTCGGGAAGAATGTAAATACTGTTATAAATAAAAGAATACATTAAAATATTTAAATCTGGCCATAAAAGATTTTTCCAAATTATAACTCCGGATATTGTAGTACTCAGAAGTCGTATAATCATTGTTGAAATTACTGCTAAGTATACTGACATCTTTCCTTTAACCTTAAATATTGACGATAAACCCAGAGAAGTATAAGGTATAATATAATCCAGTAGAAATACAGCTATAATATTAATAGGATTTAGTACTGGGGGCATCTGAAAGCCTAATATTATTTTTATAATACTATACGTAAAACCCGTATAAATTCCCCATGAGGGGCCAAATAAGACAGAAGATATTATTATAGGGACAGGGCTTAAATTAATGGAACCTCCAAACGGCATTTTTAGGACAAATATTTTTCCAAGGATTACAGAAAGAGCTATGAGCGACGTACATTTTAACATTGTAGAAATATTATTTTTCATAGGTGGACTCTATCTAAAATTTTATTTTGAGTATATTTTGTTTCGCTATCACATATCATTATACATTAAACATTAAAATTTGTCAATATGCGATTTTAATATTAACATAATTTTTACCTAATTTTTTTATTGCTAATTTAATATATCAGAATCATATAATTAATATAAATTAAAATAATTTAAGCCTCCAATTTTATTGGAGGCTTTTTTTATAATATTATGCAGATAAGTCCGTTGCAACCGTCGTTGATGACCTTTTCAATAGTTTCCTTAATTTTATCTCTCGCATCAGGCGACATACGATATAATTTATTATGCAGCCCTTCGTTTACCAGTTCATGCAGAGATTTACCAAAAATATTTGATTCCCATATTTTTACCGGATTTTCCTCAAACTCCTGTAATAAATACATTATTAACTCTTCAGATTGTTGCTCTGATCCAACTATAGGCGTAATTTCAGTTGTGATGTTTGTTTTCATCATATGTACGGACGGTGCACTGGCGCGAAGTTTAATACCGTATTTTCCGCCTTGTTTGATAATTTCCGGCTCGTCAAGATGTAGTTCCTCCATTGATGGCATTACTATACCGTATCCGGATTCATTTACTTCATCGTAAGCCTGACTGATTTTACTGTATTTTTCTTTTATTTTGGCAAAGTCGAGCATACAGTTCATGAGTGACCCTTCGTCTGGGATGTCGAGCCCTGTTTTTTCGCCGAGTACTTTATAAAATAGACTTGGCTCTAGAGTCATATCAATTTTTGCCTGACCTGTTCCTAAATCCACAGAATCTATACCAGATTTTGTGACGTACTCACAATCTGAAAGACCTTTTGTAATATTTTGTACGTCTCTTATTTTGCGCAGTTTTTGAGCTGAATCTCTAATTGACGAATAAACAGTTGATCTTAGCCAGTGCTCTTTTTCCAGTGATGAAAGCCACTTAGGTATATTAATTTTAACCTCTTTAACGGGAAATTCAAAAAGCACTTGAGCTAAAATCCTTTTAATTTCATTTTCATTGAGCTCAAGGCAGTTTACAGGTATGACAGGAACTCCGTATTTATTTGAAAGCTCTTCTGCTAAGGTTTTGTTTTTTTCCGAGTAAGGATCTGTACTGTTTAGAAGTACGATAAAGGGTTTGTTAATTTCTTTAAGTTCGCTGATTACTCTTTCTTCAGCTTCTTCGTATTCGTCTCTGTCGATGTCGCTGATGGTGCCGTCTGTGGTAATTACAAGGCCAATTGTCGAATGGTCTGTAATTACTTTTTTAGTACCTATCTCTGCTGCCATATTAAAAGGTATTTCTTCATCGAACCATGGCGTCATGACCATTCTTGGGGTGTCATTCTCGATATATCCCAGAGCGCTTGGTACTATGTATCCTACGCAGTCTATCATACGGGCTTTGAATGTTGCGTTGTCACCAACGTTTACTTCTACCGCATCCTCAGGTATAAATTTAGGTTCGGTAGTCATAATAGTTCTTCCGGCCGCGGATTGTGGTAATTCGTCCACGGCTCTTTCCTTTTGATGAGGACTGCTTATATTAGGTATGACTAAAGTATCCATAAATTTTTTGATAAACGTAGATTTACCGCTTCTGACAGGACCTACGACTCCAATATATATATCGCCGCCCGTCCTTTGAGATATATCTTTGTAGATATTACGTTGTTCCACCATTTTTTCCTCCAGTTACTGAATTTTGTATACTTAAAGATTTGTCCTAACGCCTTTATAAAACTGCAGCTTGGGATCTAGATAGTGTTAACTTTTTGTTTTTCCGAAAAATATTGGAAAAACATTTAAACGTCTATCTTTAATCGGCAGCTCATATTAGACAAGTGGCGTTTAAAAATTAATATATATACTATATTTATTTCATAGGTATTAATAACATTCCACTTTCCTCAATAATATCTGACTGAAGATTATTTTCTTTTTTAATTAGATCTTCGCAGGTGTAATATTTACGAGCTATATCCCAGATATTTTCTCCTTCTTCTGTATAGTAGATTGTAAGCCCTGAGGAGGTATCTTTTGCTTTTGGGGTTTGAGAATCGGTTGATGCTTCTGTCACTACGTTGTGTTTTGTACATGAAAATATGTCTGCTAGAAGTTTAAAGTCTATTTTTATTTCTAGGCTGTCACTGCCTACTATTCTGTAATTCATTCCGGAAGGTACAAGCTCAGTGTATATTTCTAAGTTGTCAGCTGATTCATCTGCAAAGGGTCTTTCGTGATCTATATCTATAATTCTTTCTATATAAAAAGGTATGGATTCACTATCTACGCCAAAGACGTATAAATTTGCTTTACCGGTAATTTTGATTTTATCGTCTTCTTTATATGCGCTTGATGTGATTATATCTGCAAAGCTGTCTATTATTTTAGAAACTTTTATGTCTGGGAGTTCAACGTTTATTTTTGATGAAAAGGTATCGTTTAAGGTGTTTTCAAGTTTACATACTCGGACGTAATCATTTGTTGTTTCTATATTAAACTCTGTTGAGTATGCGTCTGTTACTAAATTTACTTTTTTATCTTCGTACGCCATAATCGTAGCTACGGCTTTTATATCTACGGATACTAGATTTTCATCTTGGGATTCGTTTGTAATTTTTTCATTGTGACTCAACAATTCGACATTTATTACGCATTTACTATTTTCATCTACCCCGGGTACGTCTACAATTTGACTTACAGGTATAGAATATTCCATAGAGTCGATTTGATCCGTGTCCGGACTTCCTAAAAATAGGATCCTTAGTATTACTTCCCCTTTAATAGCTATTTTTCCTGAAACATATTTATAATCTTCTAAATTAAAGTTTGCGCTTGACCTTATTATTTTTTCCGCTGTAAAATTTCCCTGACCTAAATCCAGTACTTCGTTAATGGAAAACTGTTGTTGCCCTATACCTACAAGATCACTTGCCGTGATATTTAATACTTTTTGTTCGATATCTTCTCCGTTTATGTGAGAAGGTATTTCGATGTCTTCTTTACCGTAGACTTTAGCGCAAATGGAAAACGCTCCGTGAATATCTATTTTTCTTGGACTGGTTGCTCTGCAATTTAAGTATCCTAGTTTAATTGAGGTTGTTGGAAAAGCGTTTTCAGGATTTGACTTAATATCTATTGAACTTGAAAACGAACTGGAATTTTCACAGCATCTGATTTGCATTTTATCGGGATCAAGATAGATCAAATGTATATTTATGGTTCCTTCGATATTAAGCCTGTCGCCGGATATATTTCTGGAGTCTATTTCTGGAGATACGTGACATTTAAGTATTCTTTGTATGTCCGGACAGTAGTCTGGAAGACTAAACTCTATATCTATTGGTGATTCTTGGCATCCGTCAAAAATCAAGTGGTTTACAGAGACTGTGTTTTTACCTACATCGTAATTCATTTTTAACCTCTCCCTTTATTTACAAATGTATTAATTTTTATTCTCTTACTTTCATATTTATTACTTATTAAAAAATAATATGACTGCTAAATATTAATTAATGGAGAGATTTAAATTATTGAAAAATAAAATTCAACTGATAATTCTTTATCAGTTGATTTTATAATGATATTTTCTATTTATATATATACGGGCAAACTGATTGTTTTTAAACTCTAAGTTGTATCTTTGTTTTAATAATGAACGGATTTCGTTGTCAGATCTTGGTTTTTCTGTAATGTCATCGATAATCATTGATCTTTGTCCTTTAGATATCATTTCTTCGATCTTACTATCTATTTTGGGGGAACTACTGCCACGCTTACCTGGTACGTATCCTAGCATTTTTAACATGTTTTGTTGTAACACTGTAAATTCTTTCTCAGGTTGTTTCTCTTTGGCCTGTTTGTTCTTTTGTTTAGCTTCTGTAACAGCAGCTTTTATTTTTTCATTGAAAATACCAACATAATTATCCATATAGTTTACCCACGATGCATTGCATTTTGATTCCAGAAACTCTTGAACCAGATGTGTCCAAGTTGAGATGTTAGTTGGCACATAATTTTTTACACCATTATTTATAGTCAAGTAGATAAAATATAATAGTTCTCCCTTTGCCGTTTCATCTAAATCTGGGTTTTGTTTAATCATTTTTATGAATGGTTTGAGTTTGGGTAATATTGTTTTCCATATATTTATTTTTATTGTTCCTATTGGAGCTGATATTCTTTCTGAAGATTTTTTAAGACTTTCTTTTTCCTGAGAGTATTTTTTTCCTGCCATTATCATCATATCCTTTCTGTACACAATTTATAAAAATTATTATAAACATATGTCGATATATAGTCAATATTTTTTTATGCTTTTATATGTTTTCTAGTGAGTTTATTGTTAAAAATTTATCCGGATATTGATTGTCTGGTGGATATATTACTATAACAGATTTTTTTAGAATAGATAAATTTAAAAATATTTTTAATTTTTCTACCGATCCTTTAATTATATATTTTTTATAAATTTATTTTTAGTATATTGACAAAACTAAAAATATACCTTAAACTTTTAAAAAGTGTAAAGAAAATATCTTTACATTCAAAAGGAAGAATTTACTGTGAAAAAAGAAATTAAAGTATCTCAGCTATTAGATGTTTATGGAAAAGTGCTTAAAACAAATCACTTTGACGCTTTGGACTATTATTATAATCAGGATTTATCTTTATCTGAAATTTCTGAAATACTTAAGATGACTCGCCAAGGAATATGGGATTTAATTAAACGATCTGAGATGTATCTTTTTGATCTTGAATTAAAACTTGGCTTTTTAAATAAGTATAATTATTTGAAGGATAATCTTAGTAAGATTAAAAAATCTTCGGAAAAAATAATAAAGTTAAATTTTCCAGGTGATGTTAGTGATATAAAAACTGAGACTTTAAAAATCAAAAATATATCTGAAAATCTTATGGATATATTAGAAACGAGGTGATATATTGGCTTTTGAAAATTTATCCGAAAAAATATCTGAGGCATTTAAAAGACTGAGATCTAAAGGAAAACTTTCCGAATCTGATGTTAAGTCATCCATGAGGGAAATTAGACTTGCTCTTTTGGAGGCGGACGTCAACTTTAAAGTGGCTAAAGAGTTTACAAATAAAGTCATCGAAAGAGCGGTAGGCTCTAATGTTCTGGAAAGTCTTACTCCCGCTCAGATGGTAATAAAAATCGTAAATGAAGAACTTACTTCTCTTATGGGTGAGAATTACAGTAAATTAAACATTCCTTCTAAACCCCCGTGCATTATAGTGATGTGCGGTCTTCAGGGCGCAGGTAAAACGACGCACTGCGCAAAACTTGCCAAAATGCTTAAAAGGCAAGGTCATAGACCACTTCTTGTGGCTTGTGATATATATAGACCGGCTGCTATAAAGCAACTTGAGGTTTTAGCTCAGAGCATAGGTATACCTGTTTTTCAAGAAGGGACTTTAAATCCTGTAGAAATCGCTAAGTGTGCCGCATCTCATGCAAAAGACTATGGAAATGATATTGTTATTATTGATACGGCTGGGAGACTTCATATTGATGAAGAATTAATGGATGAACTTTTAAATATTAAAGAAGCTGTAAATCCAAGTGAAATTTTATTAGTCGTTGATGCAATGACCGGTCAGGATGCTGTAAATGTTGCGAAGTCATTTGATGAAAAACTTGATATTTCCGGTATCATAATGACTAAACTTGACGGTGATGCAAGAGGTGGTGCTGCTCTTTCGATAAAATCAATTACCGGTAAGCCTATAAAATTTGTAGGTACAGGCGAAAAACTTGATAATATAGAAGTATTTCATCCGGACAGAATGGCCTCAAGAATACTTGGTATGGGGGACGTACTTACCTTAATTGAAGATGCTAAGATAAACTTTGATAAGAAACAAGCTGAAAAAATGGCTAAAAAGCTTGAGCAAAATAGTTTTGACTTAAATGATCTTATGGATCAATTTAATCAGATAAGAAAAATGGGACCTCTTAAATCAATACTCGGAAAATTGCCCGGTCTTGATAAACATTTAAAAGACGTAGATATTGATGACAAAATACTCGATAGAACCTGCGCGATTATCCTCTCAATGACTCAAAATGAGAGAAAAAAACCCAGTATTATAAATCCTTCCAGAAAGAAAAGAATAGCTGCGGGAAGCGGTATGAAAGTAGAGGACGTAAATAAACTTTTAAGGCAATTTGAACAAATGCAAAAGCTTACAAAGCAATTTGGTGGAAAAGGTAAAAGAAAATTTCCGCGTTTTGGTTTTCCCGGTATGATGAGATGGTATAAATAATAAATAATTTTAATAGGAGTGTATTTAATATGGCAGTAAAAATAAGACTTAAAAGAATGGGTGCTAAGAAAAGTCCTTTTTATAGGATAGTTGTTGCCGACGCACGTAGTCCAAGAGACGGTAAATTTATAGAAGAAATAGGATATTATAATCCTTTAAAAAACCCTGAGGAAATTAAAATGGATATCCAAAAAGTAGACAAATGGATGTCAAATGGTGCTCAACCTACAGACAGAGTGAAGGATATTATTAAAAAAGCAAAAGCATCAAAATAAAAAATTATAAGAAGGGGCTATTATGGAAGAACTCTTGATGTTTCTTGCCAGAGGACTTGTGATGAATAAAGACTGCGTAAAGGTAAAGATAGAAAAACCGTTATCTGATGGTACTGTAAATTATAAAATTTGTGTTGATTACCAGGATGTTGGAAGACTTATTGGTAAAAAAGGAAGAATCGCTCAAGCTATTCGTAGAATTGTCAGAGCTTCAGATATAAGAAGAGGTACTAAATCTTTAGTTCAAATAGGGGAAAATGGCGATAATAAAAATAGTGTCGAGTAATCCGTGTTACCTCGACATGTTGTTTTTTTTAATGGAGGAGTAGATACATTAGTATGAAAAAAGAATATATAGAAGTTGGAAGAATAATTGGCGTCAGAGGACTTAGAGGAGAATTTAAAGTAGAACATTGGTGCGATAGTCCTACTGTTTTTTTTAAGATAGGTAATTATTTTATCGATGAAGGCAATGAAAAATTAGATATCGTTTCTTTTAGGGAATATAAAACTATAATTTTGATTAATATTCGAGGAATGACTCATAAAGATTATGCAAAAAGTTTAGTTGGAAAAACCATATACGCTAAACGAGAAGATATAGAAGTCGATGAAGGTAGATATTTAATACAGGATCTAATTGGTATGAGGGTTTTAAATGTGGATACCGATCAAAATTATGGTGTTGTTCAGGACGTAATTAAGACAGGGGCTAATGACGTCTATTCTATAAAAAATGATGAAGGAAAAGAATATTTAATACCCGTGATCGATGACATAATCAAAGATATAAGCCTAGAAACAAACCACATATCGATAAAACCAATGCAAGGACTTTTCGATGATTAGTATTGATATAATGACTTTATTCCCTGAGGTTTTTGAGGCTGTTTTATCAACAAGTATTATTGGTAGGGCAAGAAAAAAAAATATTCTTAATATTAAGACTTATCAAATACGTGATTATGCCAAAGACAAACACAAACGCGTTGACGACAAACCTTATGGAGGCGGTAAAGGAATGGTTATGAAACCGCAGCCTATTTATGATTGTTTTGAAGATATACGTAGGATAAGGGGCACTAAGCCTAAACTTATATATATGTCCCCAAAGGGGAGAAAACTTAATCAAGGTATCGCCAAAGATTTGGTTTCAGAGTCAAATATTTGTGTTCTTTGCGGTCATTATGAAGGTGTGGACGAACGTATTATAGATTCTATTGTTGATGATCAAATTTCAATAGGGGATTATGTATTAACCGGAGGGGAACTTCCTGCTCTTGTTTTAATAGACGTAATTAGCAGAATGGTTCCGGGGGTACTGGCTGATAGTGTGTGTTTTGAGGAGGAAAGTCACTATAGCGGTAAACTTGAGTATCCGCAGTATACACATCCTTTTGAATGGATGGGTATGAAAGTGCCAGACGTACTTATTTCGGGCCATCATAAAAATATAGAAATATGGAAACAAGAGCAGTCCATTTTAGAAACTAAGAAATATCGAGAAGATTTATTATAATTTTTACATAACCATAAAATGTTAATGGTATACAAAATTCATATATTTTTTTGTCATCATGCACAATCGATTTGTGTAATTTGAAAAGAAGTATAGATAAACATGCTAAAAAATAATTTTTTGTTGACTAAACACATATTAATAGTATAAAATTATAACATTATTATTCTTTATACACTATGAAATTATAGTAATTTGTCGAAATTTAAAATCTGATTGTTTGGAGGAAGTTTGTATGTATGAAAAAGAGGTAAACGTAAAAAATCAAGTAGGTCTTCATGCTCGCCCAGCTACATTTTTTATTCAAAAAGCCAATGAATTTGATTCTTCGATTTGGGTCGAGAAAGAAGAAAGAAGAGTAAATGCAAAAAGTTTATTGGGTGTTTTATCTCTTGGTATAGTTGGAGGAACCAGTATACGTATAATTGCTGATGGAAAAGATGAAAAAGAGGCAGTTGAAAATTTAGTAAATCTTATTGAGTCCGGTTTTGAAGTTGGTAATAAAAAACCGGAGAATGAAACTAATAATGAGGTTGAATTTTAAAGATTTAGGAATTAAAGAATGGAAACTGAGTTAAATAGATATTCTAAGATATATAAAAATTTCCCTCGCGAAATGATTTTATTGCAAGGGACAGGTTGTAGGTTGGCCAAAAAATGTGTCTTTTGCGATTATTACCTAGATGTAAGCAGTGATCCATATGCCATTAATTCTCCGATTATAGATTTAGTAACCGGAGAATTTGGCGTTCTGGATGTAATTAATTCAGGGTCAGTGCCTGAAATTGATTTTAAGACACTTACTAAAATAAAAGAA
>CAYQCM010000016.1:0-11990 GCA_964416045.1 uncultured Eubacteriales bacterium
GCTAGACGCTAAAGGCATTTGCGCATCGTCGGGATCGGCTTGTACATCAGGATCCCTTGACCCAAGCCACGTACTTTTGGCTATAGGTCTTCCACATGAAATAGCTCATGGGTCTTTAAGAATCACTTTAAGTGATCAAAACACAATGGCGGAGGTTGACTATCTTTTAGAAGTTTTACCTCCAATAATAGAAAAATTAAGGAGTATGTCTCCTGTATGGAATAAAGGAAGGTAATATTTAATATGTTTTATAGTGAAAAAGTAATGGATCATTTTTCAAATCCGAGAAATGTTGGTGAAATAGAAAACGCTGATGGTATCGGCGAAGTAGGTAATCCTAAATGCGGCGACATTATGAAAATGTATATTAAGGTCGATAACGGCATTATTCAGGATGTGAAATTTAAAACATTTGGGTGCGGAGCGGCTATAGCCACAAGCTCAATGGCAACAGAGCTTGTTAAGGGTAAAAGTATAGACAATGCCCTTAAAATAACAAACAAAGCCGTAGTCGAAGCTCTGGACGGTCTTCCACCGGTAAAACTTCACTGCTCAATTTTAGCCGAACAAGCAATTAAAGCTGCTTTATCTGATTACTATAAAAGAAAAGGCGTGGACCCCGAACCTATAGTTGGAAAAATTAAAGATTGTCATGAAAGTTGCCCTGTCAGCAAATAATTTTAATTTATTATTTTAAGGAGAAAAGTATGATTTTTAAAAGCACGACGATGAATTTAAATATTAAATCAGCGGTAGGATTTTTAACATTTAAAAAGCTAGAAGAATATAAATTTATACGTCATGCTTTTTCCACAAGACTCGGCGGTATAAGTAAAAATGAATATAAATCTATGAACCTGAGAATAAATTGCAGTGATCCATATGAAAACGTAATTGAAAACTATAAGCTTTTCTGCGATGCTACAAATATAGATTTCGATTCTTTGACTTTTACATCTCAAACTCATACCAACAATGTTAGATTAATAACTTCAGAAGATAAAGGCGTTGGAATTCATAAACCACAAGATATGAATAATATAGATGCACTAACTACCAATGAAAAAGGTATAACGCTCGTTACGTTTCATGCAGACTGTATTCCTATTTTTATAGTCGACCCGATTAACAAAGCAATTGGTCTGGCTCACTCCGGATGGCGCGGTACCGCTTTTAAAATCGCTCGAAACCTTTTAGATGTCATGAGAGAAAACTATTATTCATTACCCCAAAATCTGATTTGCTGCATCGGCCCCGGAATCGAGAAATCATGCTTTGAAGTGGATGATAAAGTTTTAAAAGAGTTTAAAAAGTCCGGTATATCACATCAAGATAAATATATTCAGAAAAAATCAAATGAGAAATTCTTTGTAGATCTGCCCGGACTAAATAAGCAAATATTATTAGATTGCGGTGTAAATAATAACAATATATTTGTGTCGGACTTATGTACAAAATGTAGTAATGATTTACTTTTCTCACACAGACAAACAGGCGATAAAAGAGGAACAATGGCAGCTATGATTCAATTATGTTAGATTAATAAACAAATAAATCAAAAATACCGATATGTAAAATATCAGCATTTCCATGGAGCGTTAATCTTTACATTTTCTGCATATTTTACCGAGAGTAATTCTTATGTCCTCTAAATTTGCACATTCATCATATGTGCGCTTATAACCCTGACATTTTCTCATTAAATTTTGGATCTCTTGTTTCGTAGTGAAATTGGCAGATTCCAATTTTAGCTCTATATCAATAATTTCGTTACGTAACCAACCAAAATCTTCAGCATTACTTAATTTGTTAAATTTATCTGTCCAAGCAACCCAACGTTTTTCTAAATCATAATAACATTTTACGACATAAATTATTTTCATGAGCCCAACAGTGCCAAAGAAATAACACCATGCCGTGTACAACACAAAAGGTATTTTAAGCACCTTGATGAAAAAGTTCAACATTTTTGATTTATCCTTAAACGAACCATCAACGCTTTTATTGGGAGTATTTTCAATATCGCCTTTACTGAGTGGTGGCTCCCCTACTGCTTCCCTATCTGCAGACTCGGTTACAAATTGATTTTCCATACGGCAACCATCTTGTGCCAAACAATAGTTTTTTACTATAAATAAACTTAAAAATACAGTGCTCATTAAAACGCTTACCGACTTTAAAAATCTTCTCAATAAAACCATTCCTTATAAATTAATTTATAATTAATTATACTATAATATAATGGATTTGTCAACAAATTAAATTAAACGGAGGAGCTTAAATTGAACAGTAAAAAAATAACTATGGATGGTAATTCATCCGCGGCGTACGTATCATACGCCTTTACCGACGTTGCAACTATATATCCCATAACCCCTTCTTCTGTAATGGCGGACGAAATAGATAAATATTCTTTTGAAGGACGTAAAAATCTATTCGGTAGAAAAGTAAGAGTTGCACAAATGCAGTCTGAAGCCGGAGTCGCCGGAGCAATGCACGGATCTTTATCTGCGGGAGCTTTAACTACAACATATACGGCATCTCAGGGACTATTATTAATGATTCCAAACATGTATAAAATAGCCGGTGAACTTCTCCCGAACGTTATACATGTATCCGCAAGAACCATAGCAACCCATGCTCTGTCCATATTTGGGGATCATTCAGACATTTACGCTTGTAGACAAACAGGCTATGCTATGCTATGTTCAAACAATCCTCAAGAAATTATGCATTTATCCGCTGTTGCCCATCTTTCTTCGATAAAAGGCAGAGTACCTTTTCTTCATTTTTTTGATGGATTTCGTACGTCCCATGAAATACAAAAAATTAACGTCTGGGACTATGATGAACTTTCCGAAATGATAGACTGGGACTGCGTTAATAATTTTCGTAAAAACGCTTTAAATCCGGAGAATCCCACTACTCGAGGTACAGCTCAAAATGATGACGTCTTTTTTCAAAACAGAGAAGCCTGTAATAAATTTTACGACGCTATTCCAAATATAGTCTTAGAATATATGAACCAGGTAAATAAACGTACAGGATGCGACTATAAGCCCTTTAACTATTACGGCCATCCTGAAGCCAACAGAGTTATTATAGCTATGGGTTCAGTATGTGAAACTGCTGAAGAAGTAGTAGATTATTTAAATAATCAAGGTGAAAAAGTAGGGCTTATTAAAGTAAGGCTTTACAGACCTTTTGTATCAAAATTCTTATCAGACGTACTACCTAAATCAGTAGAAAAAATATCCGTTTTAGACCGTACGAAAGAATCCGGGTCCATCGGTGAGCCCCTTTATCTTGACATTTTAGCAGCTATAAATGAGTTTTGTACCGGCGGAATAAAAATATACGGCGGTCGATACGGCCTCAGTTCCAAAGATACTACTCCAAGTCAAATACTTGCCGTATATAATAATATGAAAAATGAGAATCCAAAAAAAAGATTTACTATCGGTATTAATGACGATGTAACAAATCTTTCTTTGGACGAAACTGATAAAATTGATACTATACCCAAAGATATTACGTCCTGTAAATTTTGGGGTCTGGGTGCAGACGGTACGGTGGGAGCCAATAAAAATACAATTAAAATTATAGGCGATAATACAGATATGAACGTCCAGGGATATTTCCAGTACGATTCAAAAAAATCGGGCGGAATTACAATATCTCATTTAAGATTTGGAAAAAGTCCTATAAAATCAACGTATTTTATAAGTAAGGCAGACTTTGTGGCCTGTCACAATCCCTCTTACGTATATAAATACGATATGGTGCAGGATCTAAAAAATGGCGGTAAATTTTTATTAAACTGCCAGTGGACCGACGATGAATTAAACAAGTATCTGCCAAATAAAATGAAAAAATTTATTGCTGACAACAATATAAGCTTGTATACAATTAACGGTATTAAAATAGGTAAAGAACTTGGTCTTGGAGGACGTATTAATACCATATTACAGGCTGCATTTTTTAAAATTACAAATATTATGGATATAAATAAAGCTATAAATCTAATGAAACAAGCAGCTACAAAGTCATATAGCAAAAAAGGCGAAAAAATAGTTAAAATGAACCACGAAGCTATAGATCAAGGAATTAAAAACGTACATGAAGTATCCATCCCTGACTCTTGGTCAAAAGTATCTTCAAACAATTCACATAGCGATAATTTAAAATCCCGTTCGCCATTGAATGACTATATTAATAATATTTTAGTTCCATGCGATAATTTAAAGGGTAACAATTTACCCGTATCAGCATTTTTGAAATACACTGACGGGACAGTTCCTTCAGGTTCCTCTGCACACGAAAAACGTGGAATATCAATAGATACCCCCCAGTGGATCCCTGAAAACTGCATACAATGTAATTTATGTGCTTATGTTTGCCCCCACGCAGTAATAAGGCCCAGCAGTATGACAAATGATGAAATAAATAATGCTCCTAAAGGTATAAAATATAAAAAAATGACGGGTCTATCTGATATGAATTTTGCTATAACTGTGTCGCCCCTTGACTGTACAGGATGCGGAGTGTGTACCAGTGTGTGTCCGGGAATGAAGGGAAATAAAGCATTAATAATGCAACCTACAACATCTCAACTCGAGTCCCAAAAATACTTCGATTACTGTGAAAAATTACCACCTAAACCTGAAATACTTGAAAAATTCAAACAATCTACGGTTAAAGGAAGTCAGTTTAAAAAACCCCTTCTTGAATTTTCGGGAGCCTGTGCAGGTTGCGGAGAAACCCCATATGCTAAACTTGCAACTCAGCTTTTTGGAGACAGAATGTATATAGCCAATGCTACAGGTTGCTCGTCTATTTGGGGAGCTTCTTTCCCATCAACTCCATATACAAAAAATTATGAGGGAAAAGGTCCTGCATGGCAAAATTCCCTTTTTGAAGACAATGCCGAATTTGGGTACGGTATATATATAGCTCAAAATACAATTAGGCAAAATTTACTTGATCATATAAACCATATCTACAGTCATACAGAAAATCCTAATCTAAAAGACGCTGCAAAAAATTATATCGATACGTTTGAAAATAGTGAAACAAATCAAATTGCTTCTAAATCTTTGATTGAAACATTAGAAAATTCCGATTTTGATAAATCATCGGAAATATTTAAACTGAAAAGCATAATAATCAATAACCAACAATATTTGTCTAAAAAGTCAGTATGGATATTCGGCGGAGACGGCTGGGCATATGATATAGGTTTTGGCGGTCTTGACCACGTTATTGCCTCCGGAGAAAACGTAAATATACTGGTATTTGATACTGAGGTTTATTCAAACACAGGTGGACAGTCCTCTAAAGCAACTCCTCTGGGATCAGTAGTACAATTTGCCGCAGCGGGGAAATCTACAGCTAAAAAAGATTTAGCTGCTATTGCTATGACATATGATAATGTATACGTAGCTCAAGTAGCCCTTGGAGCAAACTATAATCAATGTCTTAAAGCTTTTATTGAAGCTGAAAATTATGATGGTCCTTCAATAATAATCGCTTACTCTCCCTGTATAAATCACGGCATTAAAGACGGCATGTGCTTTATGATTCAGGAACAAAAAAAAGCAGTAGAATCTGGATACTGGAATTTATTTAGATTTAATCCAGGGCTTAAAAAACAAAATAAAAATCCTTTTATTCTTGACAGTAAAGCCTCAACAGAAAAATACAAAGATTTTATAACCAATGAGATAAGATATGATTCCCTAAATAAAATATGCAAGAAAAGAGCAAATAAATTATTTGAAGAAGCACAAGAGTTTTCAAAAATAAAACATGAAAAACTTATATATTTATACAAAAAATAATATGTTTTATATAAAAATGGAAATTTATTCATTATGTTTACATTCTCTTATTAATATAATATTATTTATTAATTTTAAATTTAGAGGAGAATATTATTAATGGTAAATTTTAGAAAAAAATTTCCAGCGTACTTTTTTTAATAGGTATATTTATTTTTTCCAGTTGCAAAGCGTCTAACGTAATAGATATTTCAAAACGAAATCTAAAAACTTACTTTCCGAAAGAACTATCTGGCATAGAAATAATAGACGGAGTCGTGGGAGAAATTGAACAAGATCTCCCAAATATAAGTAACGTATCGAAATTAATACTAACTTTTAAAGACGTCTATCCTTGTGAAAATACACTTATGATATGATTTTATCACCTAATTCAGAAAACAGTGCTTTTTGCTACAGATTTATGGATGTAGGGAAATATACATCATAATTTTCAAAGTCCCTCTTGTAATATAGTAGTAATTAAAAAAATACTTTGAATTTTAAACTATTACAAGGGCTTCTTACTTCACAATTAATTTATGACTTTTTTGAATCAGAAGAGTATTTAAATTATTATGAAAATGATCAAATTTTAAATGGAATAAAACAATACTTATATAATGCTATGCTTCTATGTATTAACGTATTA
Source organism: uncultured Eubacteriales bacterium (assembly GCA_964416045.1). GTDB lineage: Bacteria > Bacillota > Clostridia > Oscillospirales > Acutalibacteraceae > CAQBRY01. The sequence continues at coordinate 6,472 of CAYQCM010000016.1, forward strand.
TTAAATAATCTTTCCGGAATATATTAAATTTGCACACAAATTGTCACCTCCATTTGTATATTTTCCTAATTTTCGAGTTTTTATCCAAAATTTTGTAAATATTTATTGATTTATTACAAATATTTATGCTATAGTTAGATTTGTGTATTTGTTACACTAAATATGTTTAATTTTTTATTACTTTGAAGGGAATTTTGGTCTTGGATTTTAATCATAAAACTGTATTGTTAAAAGAAACTATAGATTTCCTTAAAGTGATTCCAAATGGCATATATATTGATGGTACAGCAGGAGGTGGAGGCTTATCAATTAACATAGCAAAAAAATTAGACTCACGTTCTGGCAAACTTATATGTATCGACCAGGACCCAGATGCAATCAAGGAATGCAATAAACGATTAAATTGTTATGAAAATATAATTTTAATAAATGAAAATTTTGTTAAAATGAAAAAAATATTAAATAATCTAAATATCGACAAAGTAGATGGTATAGTATTAGATCTTGGGGTGTCTTCATACCAACTCGATGAAGCAAATAGAGGTTTTTCATACAAAAAAGAAGCACCTCTTGATATGAGAATGAGTAAATCAGGTTTATCTGCCTTTGAAGTTATAAATGAATATGATTCTAAAGAATTAGCCCGTATTATAAAAATATACGGAGAAGAAAAATACAGTAAAAATATCGCAACTGCAATTTCCATACATAGAAAGAAAAAAACAATTGAGTCAACCACTGAACTTGCAAATATAATTAGTAATTGCGTACCATTTTCATATAAAGAAAAAGGTCACCCTGCTAAAAAAACATTTCAAGCAATTAGAATATATGTTAACTCAGAACTTGAAAACTTAGAAAAAGGTCTTGACTCATCTATTAATTTACTAAAAAAACACGGCAGGTTATGCGTAATAACATTTCACTCTCTTGAAGATAGAATAGTTAAACATAAAATGCTCGATTGGTCTAAACCTTGTAAATGCCCTCCAGACTTCCCGATTTGTACATGTGGACAAGTTCCTAAAGCGGAAGTCATCACCAAAAAACCTATTGTACCCTCAGATGATGAAATTAATGAAAATAATAGAAGTAGAAGTGCTAAACTTAGAATATGCCAAAAAATAGTTTGAAGGTGTTAGTTTAATGCATAGTAGAAATCCAGCTTATGATTTCGGAGCTTTCGAAGAAAGAAAAGTCCAAAGACAAAAAAAGATTATAAAGTTCCCCCATAAAAAACAAAAAAAACGCGTGGAATTTAGAGCTAAAATGGCTTTGGGAATAAGTTTTTTATCAATATTTTTAATGTCAGCTTCAATTTGTACATTCTTTATATATGGACAAGTTGTACTTACCGAACTTACCGAAGAAACTGAAATAATATCAAAAAAACTTGCTGAAAGTGAAAGTATTTATACTCAACTTAAAATGAAAAAAGATGCCAATCATTCTTTAAATTCGACTCAAAAGGCCAAGGAAGATATTAACAAATACACTTTAAATAAAGACTACTTAAAAGAAAATTCCATTCCTGAAAAGGATATTGCTCAAGTAAGATAAAAAATACATATACATACATTATTAAATTAATCGGCATAACTTGTTTGACAAATAAATAAGTATTACAATATAAGAAAACTATAGAGTTAAGATATTAATATCTTAGCTCTTTATTAATAAGAAAAAATTAATAGTTTCATTTAAAGTGAAAATCGTGGAGGGAACGTATTGATTAAAGGAACAACTATAAGAATGTGGAAACGATCTCTTGTAGTTCTTATAACGCTTGTAGTAGTATGTTTTGCAGGTCTCATAGGAAGACTTTTTAAACTACAAATTATTGACGGAGAAGGCCTTCAAAGAATGGCTCTTGAACAACAGCTTACCGATACAAAAATAAATGCTCAAAGAGGTACCATATATGATCGCAATATGAAGGTACTCGCTCAAAGCGCTACCGTATGGACTGTGGTCTTAGAACCGGCATACTTAAATACTGAAGAAAAAAGAGAACTCGTATGCAGTGGGCTTCATGACATTCTAGGAATAGAAAAGGATAAACTCCTTGAACTTGCTAAAAAAAGATCTTTTTATACTATAATTAAAAAAAGAATTGAAAGCGATGTTAAAGATAAAATCATAGAATTTAAAACTAATAATAAAATTTCCAGCGGTATAAGGCTTATTGAAGATTATAAAAGATATTATCCATTTGGCAGTTTCGCTTCTGCCGTTTTAGGATTTACCGGAGCAGACAGTCAAGGTCTTTCCGGAATCGAAGCTTACTACGACAAAACTCTGAAGGGAGAACAAGGCAGAGTAATTACAGCTAAAAATGCAAGAGGCACTGATATGCCATTTAATTACGAACAAATGATTCCGGCTCAAAATGGATGTCATCTTAAGCTATGTATTGATGAAGTTGTCCAGCATTTCGTAGAAAAAAACCTGGAAGAAGGAGTAATTAATAACAAAGTCATTAATAGAGCTGCTGCTATTGCTATGGACGTAAAAACCGGAGAAATAATAAGTATGGCGGTAAAAGGAGATTTCGATCCTAATAATCCGTTTGAAATTGTAGACAAAACTGAACTTGACAGAATAAATTCTCTTCCGGAGGAAGAAAAAACCAAAGCCAAATCTGAAGCCCTTCAAAAACAATGGAGGAACAAAGCTGTTAGCGACACATATTATCCGGGATCCGTATTTAAAATGTTTACTGCTTCTATGGGCTTTGAATTAAACGTTGTAAGCGAGAACACACCTTTTAATTGCTCAGGTGGTGTAAAGCCTTATGAAGGAGCTCAATATATAAGATGCCATAAACGCGGCGGACATGGTCCTCAGACTTTCTTTGAAGCGCTTTGTCATTCCTGCAATCCAGCATTTATAATGCTCGGACAAAAAATAGGTACTAAAAGTTTTTTTGAATACTATAAAGCTTTCGGCTTCCACGAAAAAACAAATATCGACCTTCCCGGAGAGTCCAGCGATCTATTCTTTAACGCGGATGGCAGTATGACGCTTATGGATCTAGCTGTTGCGTCTATGGGTCAAAACTTTGGTATTACTCCGATCCAAATGATTACAGGAGTATCTTCAATAGCAAACGGCGGGAAACTTATGCAACCTCACATAGTCAAAGAGATTCTAGACAGTAATGGTAATATTGTTAAGTCTATCGAACCTGTTGTTAAAAGAATGACTATATCTGAAAATACATCCAAAAGGATCATAGCTATGCTCCACGAAAATGCTACAACCGGATCAGCTAAAAACGCATATGTACCAGGATATCGAGTAGCGGGAAAAACAGGTACGTCTGAAAAAATCGGTCTTAGCACTCCAGGGCAAAAAGACTACATCTCATCATTTTGTGGATTCGCCCCGGCAGACGACCCTAAAATAGCTCTTCTTGTATTTTTTGATACCCCAAGAGGTGATTTCTATTATGGCAGTGCTGTAGCAGCGCCTGTATTTGCAAAGGCAATGCAGGATATCCTACCATACATGGGCATAGAAAGAAAATATACCGACGAAGAACTTAAAAAATTAGATACAGAAACTCCAAATATGATAGATAAAAATATAGGAGAGGCTAAAAATATAGCTCTTACCGCCTCCCTTAAACCATTGATAATCGGCAGCGGTGAAAAAGTTATATCCCAAATTCCGCAGCCATCTGCTCACATTCCTAAAGAAGGTACTGTTGTTTTGTACACCGACGAAGAAAGTAAAGAAAATACTGTTAAAGTTCCTAAACTTACAGGTATGTCAGTTTCCGAAGTTAATAAAGCAGTATCAGCCGTAAGACTGAATTTAAAACTTTCAGGCAATAATTTAACAGGTAATGAAGTAGTATCAGCGTCTCAAAGTATAGCAGAAGGTCAGGAGGTACCACTCGGAACTATTATTACAGTCAATTTTATACATAAAGATACTGTAACTTGATTTTTTTACCAGCCACATTTTACTTATTTTGCAGTTTATATTCCTTAATTTTTCATATTATAATATAATGATGTGTATTATTAAAAATAAACTTTTAAAAAGGAGAGTTCGAAACACTATGAACGGTATTTGGACAATGATAGCCGCAATAGTTTCCTTTGCTATTACAGCTATACTTGGAAAATTTATGATTCCTTTTTTACATAAATTAAAATACGGTCAAACTATTTTAGAAATAGGACCCTCATGGCATAAAAAAAAGCAAGGAACTCCCACTATGGGTGGTATTATATTTATTGTTGGGACAGTACTTTCCGCTGTGATTTGTATTCCACTTTACTACATTATAAATGGATCCACAGGTAATCAGACAATAGAAACCCCAGTTATGATGACTAAAATTTTTGCCGGTCTTTGCATGGCGATACTATACGGCGGCGTAGGATTTTTAGACGATTATATAAAAGTAGTAAAAAAACAAAACAAGGGATTAAGCCCCAAACAAAAACTTTTCTTACAATTTGCCATTGCAATTTTTTATTTACTTTGTATATATATTGTAGAATCCAGAAACGGCGGTAAAAATATTACCTGCGTATCTTTTCCGTTTTTAGGATCTTTAAATCTAGGTCAATTTTACTGGATAATATCGGCTATAGTAATTGTGGGAATCGTAAATGCAGTTAATCTGAATGATGGTATAGATGGCCTTACCTCTTCCGTTACGTTTTTTGTGTCAATATTTTATATGGTAATATCTAGTTTACTTAGTATGTTTGGCCTTAGTATACTTTCTGCTGCTTTAGCCGGCGGATGCTTAGGTTTTTTAGTGTGGAATTTTTATCCGGCAAAAGTATTTATGGGAGATACCGGCTCTTTGTTCTTGGGAGGCATGGTATGCGCATTAGGCTTTGGTACAAACTTACACATTGTTCTAATACTTATATCTTTTGTATATATATTAGAAATGTTTTCTGTAATACTACAAGTGCTGTATTTTAAATATACACATGGTAAAAGACTTTTCAAAATGAGTCCTATACACCATCACTTTGAAATGATCGGGTGGAGCGAAACTAAAATATGTACTGTTTTCAGTCTGGCAACCATATCCTTCGGCATTATATCGTTTATACTAAGTATCTACGCTTTCTAAACTACGAAAAAACATTTATCTTACTTCAAAGGAGGGATTTCTAAATGAAAAGAAAAACAGCGTCGCAAACAGATAAAAAAAGACCTATTAAACCTAAAAATTATAAAAGTAAAGTTTCGTCCAATACTATAAAACTAGAAATCCCTAAAAATAGTAATAAAAGGAAAAAATCTCCACCTAAAATAGTAAATTTTCTAAAAAATATTAAAGTTTTTTCCGTACGTTCAGGACTGGATCTTCCTTTCTTATTCTTAGTATTAACTTTAACTGTTATAGGCCTTATAATGCTGTTTTCCGCAAGTTATCCCTTCGCATATTACAATAAACACGGGGACAGCTTCTACTTTATAAAAAATCAACTTATCTTTGCGGTAGTCGGAGTAATTGCAATGTTTGTTGCTTCATATTTTGA
>CAYQCM010000016.1:12090-16590 GCA_964416045.1 uncultured Eubacteriales bacterium
CACATTTCCTGTACGGCTATAGTTGTTCTTTTGGCCGCAGGAATGCTTTTTATCGGCGGAGTAAAACTTAAATGGTTTGGGATGGTCTTGGGAGCTATCTCTTCGGCGCTTATATATTTAGTCGTATTTACAGATAAATTAACTTACGCCAATAATCGCATAGCCGGTTGGCTTGACCCGTTTGGTCCCGATGCCACGGTAGATACCTGGCAAACCAGACAAGGTCTATACGCCATAGGCTCGGGTGGACTTTTTGGAATGGGTCTTGGAAATTCAAAGCAGAAGTACTTATATATACCTGAACCTCAAAATGATTTTATTTTCTCCGTAGTTTGTGAAGAACTTGGATTCGTTGGGGCAGTAATAATTCTTATATTATTTGCCATGCTTATTTGGCGAGGCATTGTAATATCTATAAAAGCTAAAGATAAGTTTGGTTGTTTACTTGGTATCGGTCTTACAGCTCAAGTAGGATTACAAGTTGTTTTAAACATAGCAGTTGTTACAAACACCATTCCTAATACAGGAATAAGCCTTCCCTTTTTCAGTTATGGGGGCACTTCTCTACTAATGCTTCTTGCTCAGATGGGTATAGTACTATCTATCTCCAGAACCGCTAAACTTGAAACCAGTTAAAAAGGATGTGATAAATAATGAGAGTTATATTAGTCGGCGGCGGTACGGCAGGACACATAAACCCAGCTCTAGCTATAGCTTCATATATTAGAGATAAAGAGCCAAATTCTAAAATACTATACGTAGGGGCAAAAGGTGGTATGGAAGAAACTCTTGTGCCGAAAGAAAATTTTGATTTTAAAAGTATTACTATATCTGGTTTTTCCAGAAAATTAAATCTTTCATCGTTTAAAAAAAATTTAGTGACTCTAAAAAATATTTTTATAGCAAGTCATGAGTCAAAAAAAATACTTGAAGAATTTAATCCTGATATTTGTATTGGTACCGGAGGATATGTAAGTGGTCCTCTCTTAAAAGAAGCTCATAAAAAAGATATACCATTTGTATTGCACGAACAAAACGCATATCCAGGAATAACAACTAAAATACTTTCAAAAAAAGCTTCTGTGGTAATGTTAGCCACCAAGGCAGCTAAAAAACATCTAAATAAAAATTTAAATATTATAGTAACAGGAAATCCTCTAAGAAACAGTATTGGAAAAATAAACCCCGAACAAGCAAAAAAAGAACTTGGATTTGATAATGATAAACCTTTAATTTTATCTTTCGGCGGAAGTTTAGGCGCAAGGTCTATAAATGAATCAATAGCCGATCTTATATCTTGGAGTCAAAAAAACAATTTATACAATCATATACATGCCTATGGAAAATACGGAAAATGGATGCCGAAACTTCTTAAAGAAAAAGGTGTTAGAAGGTCACCTAACGTAGATTTAAGAGAATACATAGACAATATGCCAATATGTATGGCAGCTGCTGATATAGTAATTTGCAGATCCGGGGCAATAACACTTAGTGAATTAATAGTCTGCCAAAAACCTTCCATACTTATACCATCTCCAAATGTTGCAGAAAATCATCAGTATTATAATGCAATGGAATTTGTAGATGCTAAAGCAGCTAATTTATTAGAAGAAAAAGAATTATCAGGTGAAAATCTTATTAAAAAATTGTCTGAATCAATGAATAATATAGTCTGCCTCCAAAACGGAATAAACAAGCTTAAAAAAGAATTATCATTTAATTCATCTGAAAAAATATATGAGATTATAAAGAATATTTTAAATTAATTAAAAAATATTTCCTTAATATCATTATTGATTTAATCATATTTTAAAGAGATATGTTTGTGGTTATTTTAAATCATTAATAAAATGTTTGCTTTTTAGCCTTATTTTATTGCTTCCCATACAGTATTTACACGCCAAAGATCCCGATGAAATTCAAAAACAAATTTGCGATAAAACTATAGAACAATATTTAAATGCTACTGACACTTATATAAAAACAGTTATCTTCCCAAACGATCATTTCAATTAGGGGAAAATAAAATATGGTGTATTGTCTTCTAACTATTCAGTTCCTCTTGCAAATATCCAGCAATTTCTATCTAAATATAAAATAAATTCTCATATCTATACTGGTTGGAAATTATCATTTGAAAAACATCCTGATTTTCCTTATCGTTATCTTTTTAGTTTACCTTTATATAGTTATTTTTGATTTTGATTACTTATACTGCTATCAATAATTTTTGATGCAGTATTTTTTTATAAATAACCAAATATTAATAATAAAAATCTCTAATTATATTTTATGTTTTATGTAAAAGATATTGACTATATTTATAAATTATTATAAACTTTTAACTATACAATGTTTTAGAAAGGGGTAATATCATGGGAAAACTAAGTGAAGTAATAGGTAATTTTATTGATAATCATCCATGGCTAATATTCTTGACCGTAAATACTGCCATAATAGCTGTTCCACTAACTATAGCGGCTATTAGAAGAGTACCCCTAATTACTGTCAACCACAAAACAACCTATAGATAAGTATTACCTTAAAATTTATATTTAAAAAGTAACATTTAAAGCAACTTAAAAAGCCACTAAAATATAGTGGCTTTTGAGATTTTTATAATGCAAATTTTTCACCTCATATTAAGTCCATGAATAGTATACAAAGTAAACTACTTTACTGTATTTCTAGTATTATGAGGTGAAATATAGATGCCCAAATTAGTTATAGAAGGAGCGAAACAATTAAATGGAGAAATAAAAATTCAAGGTTCCAAAAATAGCGTCCTACCAATACTCGCAGCAACTACTATATGTGATGACGAATGTATAATAAATAACTGCCCGGACCTACTTGACGTACATACATCTATAGAAATATTAAAATATTTAGGATGCAAAATAAAATTTGAAAATTCTACTTTAACAGTAGACCCTAAAAGCATTAACAGATCAGATATTCCGGAATATTTAATGAGAAAAATGCGTTCTTCCATAATATTTTTAGGAGCTTTACTTTCAAAATCAGGAAACGCTAAATTATCTTTACCAGGAGGGTGTGAATTAGGTCCAAGGCCAATAGATCTTCATTTGGACGGTCTTAGACAAATGGGATTTATTATATATGAAAATCATGGATATATAGAATGTAAATCAAAATATAAACTTCCTGGCTGCAATATTACACTATCGTTTCCAAGTGTTGGAGCTACCGAAAATTTGATTTTAGCTTCCGTAAAATCCTCCGGAGTAACCGTTATAAATAACGTAGCTAGGGAACCGGAAATATGTGATTTAATAAATTTTCTTAACAAGTGCGGCGCAAAAATTAAAGGAGCCGGGGAAAGTACGTTATTAATAGAAGGTGTAGAAAATCTCAGATCTACTAAACATTCAATAATTCCCGATAGAATTGTAGCAACTACATATATGTCCGCAGCAGCCATTACCGGGGGTACTTTACTTCTTAAGAATATCTCAGTAAAAGAACTAGATTCTGTTATACCAATATTTGAAGAAACAGGATGTCTTATAAATAAAAAATCCGAATCGGAACTTTATATAGAAGCTCCCTCAAGGCTATATCCTAATAAACTTATAAGAACCATGCCATATCCGGGGTTCCCCACAGACTCCCAGCCTCTTATTATGGCTATGGCGTCCGTTGCTAATGGAACCAGTGTTTTTGTTGAAAATATTTTTGAAAACAGGTATAAACATGTTGGGGAACTTTTAAGGTTGGGTGCAGATATTAAAATTGAAGGAAAAGTTGCAATTGTAGAAGGCGTAAAAAGATTATCGGGAGCAAATGTAACATCCACAGACCTAAGAGGAGCCGCAGCACTAGTAATCTCAGGTCTCGCTGCGGAAGGCATAACCACCATTTCAGACGTACATCATATTGACAGAGGATATGAATCTATAGAAAAAAATCTCAAAAGCTTAGGTGCCAATATTGAAAGAAAAAATTAACTTTCACATTAAATAATTTATTTTTTAATTAAAAATATCTATTTAAATGTTGTATTTTGACTTGATTATTATATTATATTGCAATATAATATTTGTTATGACATTTATAATGTAGTTAAAATGAAATAAAATCCATGGTTTTTTAGATATTAAAGCGGAGGAGACCAAATATATGAGTTTTGAACTTGAAAATAATAATGAGGATATTGTTCAAATAAAGGTTATAGGAGTAGGCGGAGGCGGTGGAAATGCTATCAATAGAATGATAGACTCCGGCGTTAAATGCGTAGAATTCATTTGCGTAAATACCGATAAACAAGCTCTTTTAAGATCAAAAGCAACACACAAAATACAAATTGGAGAAAAAATTACTCACGGAAAAGGTGCTGGATCCAAACCAGAAATAGGTCAACGATCTGCTGAAGAAAGTAGAGACGAAATTATAGCGTCTATTAAAGGTGCCGATATGGTATTTATAACTGCTGGTATGGGCGGTGGAACAGGTACAGGTGCTGCCCCGGTAGTTGCT
>CAYQCM010000017.1:0-16463 GCA_964416045.1 uncultured Eubacteriales bacterium
TTTGGTTGACAAATTTTAACTGTATTAGTAAAATAAGAATGCTGTTTTGTCCTAAGACAGTAGGTGCAAATGCGTAAAAAGATTGTCTTTGCCTACCGAGGAGAACGATTTTAATGTGTATGCATATAATCAATCTTCTCTGTTGCCATGCAGTAAGATTGATTATTTTTGCGTAAAAATTTTTGGAGGTGATAAAGTTGCCTAGTAATAAAATTTTGGAAGCTAAAAAAGCAGTTGTAGAGGAATTAGCTGGAAAGTTAAAATCTGCTTGTGCCGGAGTACTCGTGAGCTATAAGGGTATCACAGTTGCTCAAGATACAACTCTTAGAAAAGAACTTCGTGAAGCCGGTATAGAATATCTTGTAGTAAAAAATACTCTTCTTAAAAGAGCTGTAGAAATGGTAGGAATAGGTGAGATATCGAGCGTATTGGAAGGAACAACAGCTATTGCTATTAGTAAAGACGATCTCATTGGAGCTGCTAAGATATTATGCAGGTTTGCTGATAGTAATGATTTCTTTAAAGTGAAAATAGGCTTTGTTGAAGGAAAAGTTATTAGTGAAAAAGAAGTACATGATCTTGCAAAATTGCCATCGAAAGAAGTGCTTATTGCTCAAGCTATATCCGGACTCAATTCTCCGATTACAGGTCTTGTCACTGTGCTTGGTGGTACTATGAAATCATTAGTTGTAGCTTTAAATGCTATAGCCGAAAAGAAAAGTGCTTAATTTTATAATTTATGGAGGTTTTTAAAAATGTCAGAAAAGGTAACAAAATTAATTGAAGATGTAAAAGCTCTAACCGTTTTAGAACTTAGTGAACTCGTAAAAGCTTTAGAAGAAGAATTTGGAGTTTCCGCAGCAGCGCCAGTTGCAGTTGCAGCAGCACCAGCCGCAGCAGGAGCAGGAGCAGCACCAGCTGAAGAAAAAACCGAATTTGACGTAGTTCTAAAGGCTGCAGGAGACAATAAAATTAAAGTTATAAAAGCAGTAAAAGATATTACAGGACTCGGACTTAAAGAAGCAAAAGAAATGGTAGACGGAGCACCGAAAACAGTAAAAGAAAAAATTTCTAAAGATGCTGCTGAAGAAATCAAAAAGAAACTTGAAGAAATTGGCGCACAAGTAGAAGTAAAATAGGTTTTGTTTTTTAATATTTACGGGGGCAAGTTTTTTGTCTCCGTATTTTTTATATTTAAAGGTGTTTTAAAAAAGAATATATTTATATCAATTAAACAGTCTATAACAAAAAGTTGTATGTTATAATATATAAAAATATGATTGGTAAAAAGGAGATTTTTAAATGATAGTATTAATTGGAGGAGCTTCTCATACAGGAAAAACTTCTTTGGCACAAAAACTTCTTGAAAAGTATAAATATCCTTATTTATCTATAGATTTATTGAAGATGGGTTTAATTAGAAGTGGTAAAACCCGATTAACACCGGAAGATGATAAAAAATTAGAAATATATATGTAGCCAATTATTCGAGATATGATAAAAACTGCTATTGAAAATCAACAAAGTCTCATAGTGGAAGGATGCTATATTCCGTTTAATTGGAAAAATGATTTTGATAGTGAATATTTAGAAAAAATAAAATATTATTGTCTTATTATGACTGAATCTTATATAAACAATAAGTTTGACATTATAAAAAAATATTCAAATGTTATTGAAAATCGTTTAGATGATTCGTTTTGTACAAAAATATCTATGATTGAAGAGAATAATTATAATCTTCGAATGTGATTAAGATATGGCTGTAATTATATTTTGATTAATGATAATTATAATTTTAATATTAAGCTATAAATTTTTATTATATATCTTAGTAAAATAAATCTGCATAATACCTTGACTTGTTTATAGTTAATAAGTTTAAATGAAAGTAAAATTCGGTTTTTGAAAGGAATGAAAATAAATAAATATAAAATGATATACGATTTATGTGATTTAAATGTAATAAAAAGAATCCTTAATAAGTATGGATTTAAATTTAGCAAATCATTGGGGCAAAATTTTATTGTAGATCATGAGATATGTCCTAAAATGGTTGATGAATGTTTAACTTTTGGAAATAATATTGGAGTGATTGAAGTTGGTCCGGGCATTGGGACCTTGACGCAGCAATTAGCGGCTAAGTTTAAAAAAGTTCTTTGTATTGAAAAGGATAAGAGATTGTTTCCTATTTTAAAAGATGTGTTAACGGATTTTAAAAACGTAAAAATTTTGGAAGATGACGCTCTTAAAATAGATTTTAAGAAACTAGTACAAGAAGAATTTGTAAATTTCAATAAGGTTATAGTTTGTTCAAACTTACCATATTATATTACATCCCCTTTTATAATGAAAATATTAGAAAACGATTGTAATATAAAAGGTATGGTAATAATGATTCAGAAAGAGGCGGCGGATAGAATATGCGCATTACCCGGTAGTAAAGATTGTTCGGCTGTTAGTATTGCCGTCAGATATTATTCAACTGCGGAAGTGCTATTTCAAGTAAATAAAGAAAGTTTTATACCCTCTCCAAAAGTAAATTCCAGTGTTGTTAAAATAAATATAAATGAGACTTATCACTTTGGTATTAATGACAGAGATAAATTCTTTAAAGTAGTTAAAGCTTCTTTTGAAATGCGAAGAAAAAAACTTGTTAATTCTCTTGGTATGAGCCTTAATTTAAAAAAAGAATATATAGAAAAAGTATTTGATAAAATAGGCATTAATAAGTTATCAAGAGCAGAAGAACTTAAATTTGGGGATTTTATTAATTTATCGAATAACATTCAATTTTAATCTTCGTAAATGATATATTGGATATTTGAAATATATTATGATATAATTTAAAAGAATTTTTAAAATTATTTATATGATCGGAGTATTCTTAAGTCAATGAACAGACGTCAAGCAAGGGAACAAGCTTTTATATTTGTTTTTGAGAGTGAATTTGGAAATAATAATGCAGAAGATATTATTGAGATGGCAAGATTACATAGAGATGAAGAAGTAGATGATTTTGCAAGAAGTCTTTTAATTGGAATCAAAGAAAATGAAGGCATTGTTGAGGAATATATAGAAAAAAATGTTACGGGGTGGAAAAAAGAAAGACTATCAATAGTTGCGATATCAATATTAAAAATTGCAATATATGAAATTATGTATGTTGAAAATATACCGGAAAGTGTTTCAATAAATGAAGCAGTGGAACTAGCAAAAAAGTATGGTGAAAAGGAAGAACCTAGCTATATTAATGGTGTTCTGGGTTCTGTTATCAGAAACCTTAGAAAGCGTAATTCCTAGTTTTAGTGTATTTATTTTATTTAAGAGAGATTAAAATATGAATTTTGAAGAACAATTTTTACTATATTCTAAAAATATAAATCAACATCTTTTTAACTATATGGATAATATTAAAGATATTGATAATTTACTATTGGAATCTATGAAATATAGTCTTTTATCCGGTGGAAAACGTATTAGACCAATTATTTTCTTGATTTTTAATAAAATATTTGGCGGAAAAGATGATGTAAGTTCGTATAAGGCGTCTTGCTCTATTGAAATGATTCATACTTATTCTTTAATACATGACGATCTTCCGTCTATGGATAATGATGATATGAGAAGAGGAAAACCGTCTAACCATATTATTTACGGCGAAAGTATAGCAATACTTGCAGGAGATGCTTTACTTACTCAAGCTTTTGAAAATATTAGCGGTATTAATCAAATAGACTTCGAAAAAAGATTAAAAATGATAGAAGTTTTATCTAAGGCGGCAGGAAGTGCAGGTATGATTTCCGGTCAGGTTTTGGATATACATAAATTAAAGAATAATATTTCAGATAAAGAAATAATTGATATATATAGGAAAAAAACGGGTATGTTATTTTCCGCTTCTTGTCAGATGGGAGCTATTTTAGCAGGGGCAGATAAAATGAAGATAGAATTATCCGGAAAAATAGGAGAAAGTATAGGAATATTATTTCAGCTAGTGGATGATATTCTTGATGTTATTGGTAAAAGTGAAATAATGGGTAAAAATGCCCATAGTGATATAAACAATTCTAAGTATACTTTTATTTCAAAAAATGGAATAGAAAAAAGTAAGAATTATGTAGATAATTTTGCTTTGGAAGTAAAGAACTATATTAAAGAGATAGAATGTGATGATGAATTTTTAAATGATTTTATAGACTACTTAAAGATAAGAGTAAATTAATAATATATGTATTTTTATGAATGGAGTAATATTTTTTCATGGATTATGAATTATTAAGTAATATACATTCTCCAAAAGATTTAGACAATATTAAAGATGTAAATAAATTATGTGATGAAATAAGGCATAAGATTATAGAAACAGTCTCTACAAACGGAGGACATTTATCTTCCAACCTTGGAGCTGTGGAACTTACAGTTGCTTTGTACAGTATTTTTAACAATGATAATGATGCAATTGTTTGGGACGTAGGCCACCAAAGTTATACCCATAAAATAATAACCGGAAGAATGGAAGAGTTGGGAACTCTTAGAAAAGAGGGTGGAATATCAGGATTTACAAATTTAAATGAAAGTCCTTATGATGTTTTTACTTCAGGCCATAGCAGTACTTCAATATCAGCTGCTTTAGGATTAGCCGTATCGAAAAGTATAAATGATGATTCAGGACATGTGGTTGCAGTAATAGGAGATGGCGCTCTTACCGGGGGACTCGCTTATGAAGGGCTCAATAACGCAGGGAGATTTAATAAAAATTTTATTGTAGTTCTTAACGACAATAAAATGTCAATATCCAAAAATGTGGGAGCTATTGCACGATATCTTTCGAAAGCTCGTACTATACCTTCGTATATGAAAGCTAAGAATACAATAGAAGCCATTCTTGATAAAACGCCAATCATAGGAAGTACTCTTAAAAATTTACTAATAAGATTTAAAAGTATTATAAAGAGGTTTTTTTATAACAGTACCTTGTTTGAAGATATGGGATTTATATATTATGGTCCTATAGACGGTCACAATATAAATGAACTTAAGAGCGCATTTAAAGCAGCAAAAAGTATTGACAGACCAGTTCTAATACACACTATTACCACGAAAGGTAAAGGCTATAAATTTGCAGAGAAAAATCCAAAAGTTTTCCATGGCCTTTCTGGTTTTGAGATACATACCGGAAGCAGGAGTAAAAAAAGTTTAGGTTTTTCGGATATATTTGGAGAAGAGATTTGTAATATTGCTTCTAATAATCCGAAAATTTGTGCTATAACTGCTGCCATGGTCTCCGGGACGAGCTTATCTAAATTTTCATATAAATATAAAAAAAGATTTTTTGATGTTGGTATTGCCGAAGAACACGCTGTAACATTTGCAGGCGGACTTTCAAGAGGAGGGTTAATACCTGTATTTGCTGTATATTCTAGTTTTCTTCAAAGAAGCTATGATCAGATAATACATGATTGCTCTTTACAAGGATTTGATATAATATTAGCTATAGATAGAGCTGGTTTTGTTGGGGATGACGGAGAAACCCATCAGGGGATTTTTGACGTACCGTTTTTAAACACTATCCCAAATGTTACTATTTTTGCTCCTTCGTATTTTAATGAATTAAGACTAATGTTAAATAAATCTGCTCAAAATTGTAAAGGTATTATTGCTATAAGATATCCTAAAGGTAAGGAATATTTTTGTCCGAAGGAATTTGAATTTTCAGGCAATACTTTTGATATTTACGGAAAGTCTCATGATAATAGTATTCTTATAGTCACTTACGGAAGAACTTTTTCATTTGAGTGTCAGGCAAGAAATAAACTTATTAAATATGGTAAAGTAGTTAGTATTATGAAATTAAATGTTATAAAACCCATTGATCCTAAAGCCGTAAAAGACGCTAAAGAATTTTCGAATATTTTATTTTTTGAAGAGGGAATTAGAAGTGGATCTGTGGCCGAAAAGTTTGGGTCAAAACTTTTAGAGCTTGGATTTTCAGGTAAATATTCGATTACGGCTGTTGAAGATGAATTTGTAAAACATGCTACTGTTGAATCCCAGTTAAACAGGTATTCTTTAGATGCGGATGGAATAGTAAATAAAGTGTTGTTGGAGTTAGGTAGAAGAGATGAAAAAGAGATTAGATATAATAGTTTTTGAAAAAGGATTTACTAATAGTCGTGAGAAAGCCAGATCACTGATAATGCAAGGGGACGTATATATCAATAATCAAAAATGTGATAAACCGGGTATGGATTATGATGAAGACTGCATAGTAGATGTTCGAAGCAATAAACAAAAATATGTAAGCCGCGGCGGATTTAAACTTGAAAAAGCTATTAATAGTTTTAGCATTAATTTAAAAGATAAAATTTGTATGGACGTCGGAGCGTCGACGGGTGGTTTTACAGACTGTATGCTTCAAAATGGGTGTAAGAAAGTTTATGCGGTAGATGTGGGATACGGACAATTTGATTGGAATCTTAGAAATGATAAAAGAGTAGTAGTTCTTGAAAGAACAAATGCTAGGTATATTGATGAAAATATTATAAATGACAAGGTAGACTTTTTTTCTGTAGACGTATCTTTTATTTCCTTAGGATTAATTTTACCTGCTATAAAAAAAGTATCTTCTAATAGCTCTTGCGGTGTTTGTTTAATTAAACCTCAATTTGAAGCAGGGAGAGGAAAAGTGGGTAAAAGTGGTGTTGTCCGAGATAAGAGTGTTCATATAGAAGTAATAAATAAAGTTTTAGAATATAGCCTTAAAAATAATTTTTATGTGATGGCACTAGATTATTCACCTATTAAAGGACCTAAGGGAAATATAGAATACCTTTTGCATTTGGGAAACTGTGAAGATGAGGGTGCAATTAAATCCAATTTTATAGATATAGAAAAAGTGGTTGAAAATTCACATTTAGAATTGTCCGGTGGTGATTAAAATTAATATATCCTTATTTTTTAATTCAGAAAATGAAAGTTCTGTTTTACATGTCAGGAAGATAATAAAATTATCTCAATATGTATCTTTTATTAAATTGTTTATGCATAAGGATCTAAAGAAAGAATTTAATTCTTCTAATATAAATTTTAAAGATAGTTATGAAGATACAATAAAAAATAGCAATATAGCAATAGTCATTGGCGGAGACGGTACGATTTTAAGGTATTCCAAATTAGCTTGCCAAAATGACGTTCACGTACTGGGAATAAATAATGGAAAGTTAGGATTTATTGCCGGTATAGAATCTAATGAAATAGAAAATATATTTATGAAGTTAATATCAAAAAAGTATTATATAGATTCAAGAATGCTTATTAGCGTAAGAATAGATGATGGGCAAGAATATTGTGCTTTAAACGATGTGGTATTAATTAAGGGATCTGATTCACAGGTTATAAATTATGGTATTTTAAAGAACGATAACAGTGTTTGCCATTACTATGCCGACGGCATTATAGTTTCAACTCCAACGGGATCTACGGCGTATTCTTTATCAGCCGGAGGACCAATTGTAGATTCATCGTTAAAATGTTTTGTAATTACTCCCATATGTGCTCACTCTTTAACTGCCAGACCTTTAATTTTGGATACTGTCCAAGACATAAATATTAAGTATGACATAAGGAAAAAATCTGAAATATCAATAATTGCAGATGGACAAAAAATTTTAAATTCTTGCAGTTCGGGAAATGTTATTATTAAAAGATTTCATAAAGACGTAAACTTTATAGTGTTTAAAAATAAAAATAATTATAGAAATATAGACAAAAAATTAATTTATAAAGCCTTATATTAATAATAAGAGGGAAGTGAAAAATTTGCTCCTTACTTTACATATTGAAAATTTTGCAGTTATTAAAAAATTAGATATAAATTTCGATTCCGGTCTTAATGTTATTACCGGAGAAACTGGTGCCGGTAAGTCCATAGTGATAGATGCCATAAATATGGTTTTAGGCGGAAGAGTTTCTAAAAGTTTTATAAGGCAAGGAGAAAATTTTTGCCATGTAAGTGCTTTATTTTCAAATGTCAATAACATTAAAAGTTTTATTGAAGATTTAGGCTATACGTGCAATGAAGATTACGTTTTAGTTTATAGAGATTTTAATTTAAACGGTAAAAATGTTTGTAAAATTAACGGCAGACCTGCTACGAACAGTATTCTTAAACAGCTTGGAAAATATCTTGTCAGTATATATGGTCAGCATGATAGTTTTACTTTATTTTCCCCTGAAAGTCATATTAAATATATAGATAAATTTGCAAACACAAAAGAATCTATTACTGAATATAAAAATATATATAATAATATGGTTGAGCTAGATAAAAAAATAAAATGTTTGGATATTGATGATCGTGAAAAGGAAAGAAAAATAGATCTTTTGAATTATCAAATTAAGGAATTAGAAGATGCAAATATTTCAGTTGGAGAAAGGGAAAAACTTTCTTCATTAAAAAATGTTTATGTTAACTATGATAAAATATGTAAGAGTATAAATTGTGTCAAGGAAATTATGGACGAAAATAATAACGAAAATAGTGGGATTTCTAGTTTAGAAAAAGTGCATTTAATTTTGAAGGAAATTTCAAACTATGATAGTAATTTAGAAAGTATAAAAGAAAAATTTTCAAGTATTTATTATGAAACAATAGATTGTATGTCCGAGTTATATAGTTATTATGAATCCTTTGAATATGATCCTAATGAACTGGAAAAGATTGAAACCAGACTTGATTTTCTTCATAGATTAAGTGTTAAATATGGAAGCACTGAAGAAGAAATGCTTGAATTCCTTAATAAATCTAAAGATGAATTATACTCTATAAAACAAATTGATGATAAGACCCTAAGATTAAAAGAAGAATATAAATTATTAGAACAGAAAGCCCGAAATCTTTGCACTGCAATTTCTAGTAAAAGGATAAAAGCTGGAAAAGAGTTTATAACTAAAATAGAAAATGAACTTAAATTTTTAAATATGCCTTATGTCACACTAAAACTTTCTCATAGTATAGGCAAAATGAAGGATAATGGGTTTGACAATATAGAAATTTTATTGGCGGTAAACAAAGGAGACAGTGAAAAGTCTATTTCTAAAGTTGCATCTGGAGGAGAGCTTTCAAGGATAATGTTAGCTATTCAAACTGTGATTGCGGATAATAGCGTAGAAACTTTAATTTTTGATGAGGTTGATGCGGGAGTTAGTGGAGAAGCTGCAAATAAAATTGGCAGTAAACTCAAACAAATATCTAAAGATCATCAAGTAATATGTATAACACATCTTCCTCAAATAGCGTGTTTGCCGGATCATCATTATTTAATTGAAAAGTATGTAGATGAAAATGGTACGTTTACTAAAGTCAATAAACTAAATTTTAATGAACGTAAAATGGAACTTGCAAGAATTATAAGCGGGTCTAACATTACAGATATAACTTTAAATACAGCTCAGGAGATGCTTAATTTAAATGGTATAAGAAAATAGTAAATTTATTTAATTAAGGTGGTAAATAAAGATGAAAGTATTAGTTGAAACATCCGCTAGACATTTGCACTTATCTGAAGATTCTATAAAAGTATTGTTTGGAGAAAATTATAATTTAACTCCTAAGAAGTATCTTTCTCAGCCCGGACAGTTTGCGTGTGAAGAAAAAGTCGAAATAGTGGGACCTAAAGGATCAATAAAAGGTGTGTCGGTACTTGGTCCTTTAAGAAGCAGAACGCAGGTTGAAATTTCTTTAACTGATTCAAGGAAAATAGGTGTACCGGCTGTAATAAGAGAGTCAGGAGATCTGCATGATACCGCTGGATGTGAAATTATAGGTCCAAAGGGAAAGTATGTTTTAAAAGAGGGAGTAATAGTTGCTAAGAGGCATATACATATGTCGGCAGCTGACGCTAAAGAGAATTTTTTTAAAGATGGCCAAATTGTATGTGTTAAGGTAGATAGTATCGGAAGAAGTGGAATATTTGATGACGTTGTTATAAGAGTAAGTGATAAATTTAGACTTGCCATGCATATAGATACGGATGAGTCCAACGCTTTTGGGTTAAATGAAATTATTGGCACTTATGGAGAAATTATTTTGAAAAACGGGTAGAAAAGTTTAAATAGGGAAGTTATAACATATAGATTTAGTGTATTGCATTTTAGTGGAAAACAAGGTATAATATAGAATGAAAAAAGTTTTTGGACGGTGCTTACATGAAAAAAAATTCTACTCTGGAAGAGTTTATTAATCTCAGAAAAAAAATTTTAGAGCGTAAATTCTCTAAAATGAATGAAAAACAGTTAGAAGCAGTATTCAAGATAGATGGTCCTCTTATGATTTTAGCTGGTGCGGGGAGTGGAAAGACCACTGTAATTGTAAATAGAATATCTTATATGATGAATTACGGTAATGCTTATTATAGCAGTGAGAGTAATCTGGAAATTACAGATGATATTATGAAGATTTTAAAAACTTCATATGAAAGCGGTAATGACGATTCTGATATAAAAAAATATATTCAGGTAGACCCCGTAAAGGCATATAACATTCTTGCCATAACATTTACTAATAAAGCCGCTAGTGAACTAAAAGAAAGATTAAGTATAGCAGTGGGACCTGAAAGTCAGAGTATTTGGTCCTCTACATTTCACTCTATGTGCGCCAGAATACTAAGAATACATGGGGATAAAATAGGGTACTCTAATCATTTTACCATATACGACACAGACGATTCTAAAAGACTTATAAAAGAATGTGGAAAGTCTTTGCAAATAGATGATAAACTTTTACCATATAAATCAATTTTATATGAAATTTCTAAAGCTAAAAATGAATTACTTAATGTAAAAGAATATAAAAGTAATGTACAAGATGATTTTAGACTTCAAAAAATAGCTCAGGCATATGAAATGTATCAAAAAAGACTTATAGAAGCAGATGCAATGGACTTTGATGATCTAATAGTTAATACTATTAAATTATTTGAGACTTGTCCGGATGTTTTAAGGTCATATCAAAGTAAATTTAAATATATACTTGTTGACGAATATCAAGACACAAATTATGCTCAAGACCTTTTAGTTAAAATGTTATCCTCAGGATATGATAATCTTTGCGTAGTAGGTGACGATGATCAGAGTATATATAAATTTAGAGGAGCAACTGTTAAAAATATTATTGAATTTGAAAAGTCTTACCCTTGCGCAAAGATAATAAGGCTGGAACAAAATTATCGTTCAACCAAAAATATTTTATCTGCTGCTAATTGTGTGATAGAACATAATGTTAACCGCAAAGGAAAAGTTTTATGGACCCGAAATGAAGAGGGAGAAAAAATAAGTATTCATACTGCGTATAGCGAACATGATGAAGCGAATTATATAGCGGATATTATAAAGGAAAAAGTAAAAAATGGATGTAAGTACTCTGACTTTTCAGTTTTATACAGAATGAATTCGCAGTCAAACGTTATAGAGAAGATTTTTGTAAAATCTGGTATACCTTATAGAATAATAGGTGGTACTAGGTTCTACGAGAGAAAAGAAATTAAAGATATGCTTGCGTATCTTAGTGTAATAAACAATCCAAATGATGAAATAAGGCTCAGAAGAATAATAAATCAGCCTAGAAGGTCTATAGGAGAAAGAACTATAAATCAAGCAATAGAAATTTCGCAATCTGAAAATGTTAATCTTTTGGATGTAATAAAAAATTCCTCAAATTATGAATTGCTCCAGAGGGTAAGCTCAAAATTACAGTTATTTTCTAACATTATATTTGATCTTATTAATATATATAAAAGTGGAAAAGTAACTCTTCAAGAATTATATGAAATATTACTTGATAAAACAGGATATATAGATTTTCTCAAAAGAGAAAAGGAAGATTCAGAGTCGAGAGTTGAAAACATTAGAGAGTTAGCAAATAATATAGTAAAATACGAAAAAGATAATGGAGAAAATGCAACATTATCCGGATTTTTAGAAGAAGTTTCTCTTATGACAGATATAGATAATTATGAACAAGGTTCTGATACTGTTGTTATGATGACAATGCATGCTGCTAAAGGTCTTGAATTTGATAATGTGTTTTTGCCGGGATTTGAAGAGGGAATATTTCCGGGAATTCAAGCAACTTATAATGAAGAAGATATGGAAGAAGAAAGACGTCTTGCTTACGTTGGTATAACAAGGGCAAAAAAGAAACTTTATATATTAAATTCAGATAGCCGAATGATATTTGGAAGCACTTCCCATAATAAACCTTCAAGGTTTTTATCAGAAATATCTGAAGACTTGATTGAAAAAACTAAGTCAAGAGGTTGGAAAAAATTAGAGCCAGGACAAGAAGGTCCAAGATCTGCTCAAGAGATTAGAGTTAAATCTGCAATTTCTGCAAGACACTTTGGTCAAGTTGTAGGTGGAAGACTATATAATTCGAAAAACAATGTATCTAATATTTCATTTAACGAAGGGGATAACATTAAACATAATGTATTTGGTACGGGAAAAATTTTATCGTCTATAAATATGGGTAACGATCAAATGCTTGAAATACTTTTTAACAATGCTTCTTACGGAAAAAAGAAAATAATGCGTAATATTAGCAATATTGAAATAATTAACATTTAAAAATATAAGTCACAAAAAAATCAGCCTTCCATAATATAGTATAGAAATTAAATTTTAATACTATATTGTAGGAGGGTTTTTTATATGACAGAAAATTTTGTTGGTTTACCATGTGCTTCTAATGATGCAAATCATGGTAATTTTAAAGAAGCCGTATGTATAGATGCCTATAGGGTATATGATTCTTGTGCAGATAAAGACTGTTTGGAAGATCTTAGAGTTTGTTTTACAGAGGAAGGACAGCAAGTTATAGATAAAGCTTGTAATGTTAGACTCCGCAATATTGATGTAATAACAGTATATCTTGATTTAGAGACTGTACCTTTTCAAAAAGGATTTTACTCAGTAGATATGACGTTTTTCTTTGAAGTAAGCTTAGACGTATTTATGGCCCCGGCTGCAATGCCTGTAACGGTATGCGGACTTTGCATATTTAATAAAAAAGTAGTTCTTTATGGAAGCGAAGGAAACGTAAAAATTTATAGTTCTGATTTCGCTATGAATGATTGTGACACTCAGAATGCTCCTGTAAAAAATCTTCCCAAGGCTTCTGTACAGGTTGCTGATCCAATAGGTCTTTCAGCAAAACTTTGTGAAGTAAAAGAATGTTGTTGCCGCGAGACTCCGGTATGCAGAATACCTGATTGTATTTGCAGAAGATATGGTGGAGAATTCGTAAGGAATGCAGGTTCAAAGTTTGTAACTGTAACAATAGGATTGTTTACAATAGTACAAATTGAGCGTAATGTACAAATGTTAGTACCAGCATATGATTTTTGTATACCAGAGAAAGAATGTATAGCTTCATCTGACAATCCTTGTGAACTTTTCAGCAGAATAGAATTTCCAACAGATGAATTTTTTCCGCCAAGAGCTGCAGATGTTGCTGATATAGATACCGGATGCGGATGCTGCTGTAAACATAATTGCGATAATTAATATCATTAGAAATTTAATATTAAGGGCAACGAATAAATCGTTGTCTTTAATTTTTTTTCTGGTATAATTAATTAAAAATTTATTTTAAAGGTGACAATCTATATGTTAAAGATATCTTCTAAAGAAATCAGAGATAAATTTTTGCAGTTTTTTCAAACCAATGATCATCTTTTAATAGATGATTCTTCGATAATACCTAAAAATGATCCAACACTACTTTTTATAAATTCTGGTATGGCTCCTATAAAAAAATATTTTACAGGCGAAGAAGAGCCACCAAAAGGAATGCTTTGTAATGTACAGCCTTGTATAAGAACAATTGATGTAGAAGAAGTAGGAGATAAACATCATTTAACTAGCTTTCAGATGCTTGGAAGTTGGTCTATTAATCATTATTTTAAGGAGAAAGCCATATCTTTAGCCTTTGAGTTTTTAACTAAACATTTGCAAATACCAATTGAGAAACTTTATGTTACGGTTTTTTCCGGAGACAAATCTTTAGAGCTATTAGCCGACGAGGAATCTATAACGTATTGGAAGAAAGTTGGTATTTCCGAAGATCATATTGTTAAGTGTGGGATGGATGATAATTTCTGGGGGCCAACTTCTGAAACTGGTCCTTGTGGTCCTTGTACTGAAGTTTTTTATGATACCGGAGAAGGGAAAGAATACGTCCCCGGCGGAGAATTTGATACTAAAAGTAGATATATTGAAATCTGGAATGCCGGAGTATTTATGCAGTTTAATAAAAATACGGACGGCAGTTTTAGTAAGCTCAATTTTTCAAGCGTTGATACCGGTGCGGGACTTGAACGTCTTTCTATGGTTATGAATGGATACAGCTGTGTTTATGATACGGATCTTCTTTGTCCTATAAAAGAATATATTAAAAGTTTATTAGGCGAAAAGCTAAAATTACTTGATAATAGAGATATTTTAATAATTACGGATCATTTAAGAACCGTCAATCTTATACTTTCAGAAAGAGTTAAACCTTCCAATGAAGGAAGGGGATATATTCCAAGAAAGTTAATAAGAAAATGTATGATGATACTTTCAAAAAGGAAGATTAATAATATAGATCTTTGTGATATTTCGAAATTTATTATTGATAGATATTTAGATATATATAAGTATTTTAAAATAAATGAAAAATATATAATTTCTACGCTAAAAAAGGAACAAGAACAATTTAAAAAAGTTCTTGAAGACGGAATAGTAAAACTTGAAGATATAAAATCTAAAAATAATAGTATTTCTGGAGAATGTGCGTTTGAACTTGTTACTACATATGGTTTGCCGTTTGATATAATAAAAGAATTTGCTGATGAAAATGAAATTAGTATTGATGAAGAGTCTTATAATGATTTAATAGAGCGTCATAAAGAAATATCTAAGTATTCGGGTAAATCCTCTGAAAATGATATTAGTAAATTATTTGAAAAAGTAAGCGATTTTGGACCAACTAATTTTATAGGGTATGAAAATTTTAAGTGTAACTCTAAAGTTTTAGATGTATTTTATGAAGATTATAAAACAGTGTTAGTTCTGGATAGTACATGTATGTATGCGGAAGCAGGGGGACAAGTATCGGATACGGGAAAAATTTGTAGCGATAATTTCGAAGCTAATGTATTGGATGTTAAAAAAAGTAAAAACGGAGTATTTTTGCATATATGTGATTTGGAAAAAGGAAACGCTACAAATGGAGATATGGTTAATGTTAGTATAGACGTCCCAAGAAGATTTAATTTGCAAAATAATCATACGTCTGTTCATCTTCTTCATGCTGCTCTTAAAAGCATATTTGGAAAAGATGTTAACCAGTGTGGTTCTAAAGTGGATAATAATAGGCTTAGATTAGACTTTAACTATGAAAAAACTATTACTCAAGATGAAATATTTAAGATAGAGAATTTAGTAAATGAGTATATAAGAAATAATGCTAAAAGAAAGGTTCAAATTAAAAAACTTTCCGATGCGATAAAAGAGGGTGCTGTAGCTTTATTTGAGAGCAAGTACGGAGAAGATGTTAGAGTCGTATCTTTTGAAGGTATATCTAAGGAGCTTTGCGGGGGAACTCACACAGAAAGAACAGGCAATATAGGACTATTTATAATTTTATCTGTTGAAAATATAGGAAAAGGAATAAAGAGAATCACCGCCATAACAGGCAAGGATGCTGTTGATTATATACATAATAAAATGAAATGTATTTTAGATGTATCTAAACTTCTAAAAGTAAAACCGGAAAATTTACTTGAAAAGGTTCAAAAAGATTTAGATTATGGTATTAGTAAGAAAAAAAGTGGGGATGATCAAATAAAGAGAATTTCCGATTCTGATGTTTGTCTTTTAAATAATAAAGCCGGAGTAACTTTTGGGTATATTATAATTCATGAAAGATATAAAAGTTTAATTGACGACATTATAAATTTATCGGATAAATTAACATGCATAATATTATGTATAATATGTAGGGACAATAAAAATGATTTAATACTGTCAGTAGGAAAAGAATACCAGGGAAAATTTAATGCCAATAATATTATTAAAGATATTACGAAAAATTTAAATGGAAAAGGTGGAGGCAATCCTAGAGTTGCGTCTGGGAACGTCCCTGCAAGTAAGGACGAAATCATAGATCATTTTCAAAATAATTTTAATAAATAGGACAACTTAATGATGTTTAATAAAATAGACATAAATAAATAGGATAGACAAGAAAATTATATCTGGCTTACAACTAAAAATCGATGCAAGATTAATATGACCATGAATGCTGATGTTACAAAATTAGTCGAGGCAATTAAAGAAATAAAAATTAGATGTTATCCAACATTACTAAGATATAATAAAGGGACAAAAAGGGAGAGGGTAAATAGAAATAAGTGTAT
>CAYQCM010000018.1:0-16354 GCA_964416045.1 uncultured Eubacteriales bacterium
AATAGAAAATATAGTTGTATATATTGTGACCATAGTGAGTAGAAAAAAACAAAATCTTGTTGTCATAAGTCACAAAATGTACCAGATATTTAGTAACAATTTATGATACTACGAAACATTGACATTTATCTCTTAATATGACATACTTTTAACATAAAGATCACTCTTTGTAACTGGCGGAAAGTGTGGGATACCACAGGGGAGCAAAGAAGTTATATGCCGACCGTCTGGGCACACTTACTTTACTGGAGTAGGTGTGCCATATTTAATTTTAAAATATTTTAAAATGGGAGAATAGAATGAAAAAAATTGCTGTAATTATGGGAAGCGACAGCGACATACCAGTGGTACAAAAATCTATAGATATACTAAATCAATTTTCAATACCCTATGAAGTACACGTATACTCAGCTCATAGAACGCCGGAAGAAGCAAAAAAATTTAGTCAAAATGCAAGAAAAAATAACTTTGGCGTTATAATTGCAGCAGCAGGAATGGCCGCGCATTTAGCAGGTGTCATTGCAGCTAATACAACACTTCCGGTAATCGGGATACCAATAAAATCTAACAATTTAGGCGGCATCGATGCCTTACTGTCTACCGTACAAATGCCATCAGGAATACCTGTTGCAACAGTTGCTATAGATGGCGGGGCAAATGCCGCTTTATTATCTATCCAAATTTTATCATTAACGGATGATGACATAGCAGAAAAATTAGACAAGTTTAGAAAAGAAAATCATAAAAAAGTACTTGAAAAGAACTACTATATTGAAAGTAAATTTAACCATATATCTTAAAGGAAGAGAGAATCAAGATGGAAAAAATAAAAAAATTATATGAGGGTAAAACTAAAATAGTATACGAAACAGAAGATAGAAACTATTTAATCGTTGAATACAAAGACGACGCTACGGCTTTTAATGGGGAGAAAAAAGGAAAAATATCAGAAAAGGGAGTAGTAAATAATAAAGTTACGAACTATCTAATGAAGATTTTAGAAAAAGAAAATATTCCCACACACTTTGTTAAAGAAATTTCTGAAAGAGAAACAATAGTAAAAAATGTTAAAATTATACCCCTCGAAGTAATTATAAGAAACATATCAGCTGGATCCTTTTCAAAACGCTATGGAGTAAAAGAAGGAATTATATTCGATAATCCAACAATTGAATTTTCATATAAAGACGATAGCTTAGGCGATCCTTTAATTAATGAATATCACGTTCTGGCTTTAAATATAGCATCAAAAAGTGACATAGATAAAATCAAAAATATGGCATTTAAAGTCAATGATATTTTAAAATCATATTTAAAAAGACTAGACGTAGATTTAGTAGATTTTAAGTTAGAATTCGGAAAAATATTAGAAGGAGAATAATACTTGCTGATGAAAATTCCCCTGATACATGCAGATTTTGGGACAGTAAAACACAAAAAAACTTGATAAAGATAGGTTTAGGCAAGACCTTGGAAATGTAGAAGAAGCATATTTTGAAATGATGAACCGAATCATAAAAAATTAAAACAAGGAGATATATTTAAAATATGGGAGGATTTTTTGGAGTCACTTCAACCCAAGATATCATATTAGACGTTTTTTTGGAACAGATTACCACTTTCATTTAGGTACACGCAAAGGAGGGATGCCAGCTTACGACCCTGAAAAAGGTATGCAAAGGAAAATACACAATATAGAAAATTCACCATTTAGAACTAAATTTGAAAACATACAAAATTATATGACTGGATGTGCGGCAATCGGATGCATTAGCGATACCGATCCACAACCAATACTTATAAGATCTAAACTTGGAATATATGCTATATGTACAATAGGTATAATAAATAATATGGAAGAACTAGTAGAAAAACATCTTGACTGTAGTGGGGGTCATTTTAATGCTATGAGCTACGGAAGAGTAAATTCAAACGAATTAATATCAGCCATGATAAATAAAAAAGAGAATTTTACATCCGGAATAAAATATGCTCAAGAATGTATTAAAGGTACGGCATCCATATTAATATTGACGGAAAAAGGAAACATAATAGCAGCTAGAGATAAATTAGGCAGATTGCCAATATGCATAGGTAAAAATAAAAATGGGTACTGTGTATCTTTTGAGTCGTTTGCTTATAAAAAATTAGGATATGAAGACGTTAAAGAATTAGGTCCTGGAGAAATTGTAAATATCAATTATGATAATATTAGCATACTTGAAAAACCTCAGAAAGAAATGAAAATATGTGCATTTTTGTGGTCATATTATGGATATCCCACATCTTGCTACGAGGGAAAAAACGTAGAGATTATGAGATACACCAACGGAGAAATCATGGCTGAAAATGACGCAAAAAATAATAGTTCTCTTGAAATTGATTATGTGGCAGGAGTACCAGATTCAGGTACTCCACACGCTATAGGGTATGCAAACAAAAGCAAAATACCTTTCACAAGACCTTTTATAAAGTATACACCCACATGGCCTAGAAGCTTTATGCCTGTAAATCAAAATGAGAGAAATAAAGTAGCTAAAATGAAGCAAATTCCAGTTCATGAATTAATAAAAGGGAAAAAACTTTTATTTGTGGACGATAGTATAGTAAGGGGAACTCAGCTTAGAGAAACTGTAGAATTTCTTTATGAAAACGGAGCAAAAGAAGTACATATTAGGTCAGCATGTCCACCTATTATGTATGGATGTAAATATTTGAATTTTTCAAGGGCAACGTCTGATATGGAACTAATCGCAAGAAGTACTATAGCAGAAATAGAAGGCAAAAAAGGTTTTGAATATTTAGATGAATATACCGTTAAAGAAACAAAAAGAGGAAAAGAAATGAGAGACAAAATATGCAAAAAGCTTCACTTTTCTTCTCTCGAATTTCAATCCTTAGATGGAATAATAAAAGCTATTGGACTTAATCCATGTAAAGTATGTACATATTGTTGGAACGGAAAGGAATAAAAAATGTCATATGAAAATTCTAAATCCAAAAGTTATAAGGAATCAGGGGTAGACATAACAGCTGGATATAGATCTGTGGAACTCATAAAAAATCATATTCTTAAAACTAAACAAAAAGGTATGATCTCAGAAATAGGTGGATTTGGAGGACTATTTGAACCTGATTTTAAAAACATAAAAAACCCTGTTTTAGTAAGCGGAACAGATGGAGTAGGCACAAAACTAAAACTAGCTTTTTTAATGGACAAACATGATACGATAGGTATAGATTGTGTCGCAATGTGCGTTAATGATATTATATGCTGTGGAGCAAAACCAATGTTTTTCTTGGACTACATTGCTTGTGGTAAAAATATACCGGAAAAGATAGAAAAGATTGTTTCAGGAATTTCAGAAGGATGTATTCAGTCTGGCTGTTCGCTCATAGGTGGAGAAACTGCAGAAATGCCTGGATTCTACTCAGAAAATGAATACGATTTAGCTGGATTTTCAGTTGGGATAGTTGAAAAAGAAAAAATACTGAAAAAGGAAAATGTCAAAGAGGGGGACGTAATAATATCTCTTGCTTCTAGTGGCATACACTCCAATGGATTTTCATTAATAAGAAAAGTTTTTGATATAGAAAATATTGATATGAATTGTAAATACAAACAATTAAATGATGAACCTATTGGTAAGACACTTTTAACCCCTACGAAAATATACGTAAATTCTGTTCTTGAGCTTATTAAATATATAAACGTAAAAAGCATATCCCACATAACGGGTGGGGGGTTTTATGAAAATATACCAAGAATAATTCCTGATGGACTGTCTGCAAATATTAAAAAATCTAGTATTAAAACGCCGAATATATTTAATATTATAAAAGAAAAAGGGTCTATTTCTGAAAGAGATATGTTCAATACTTTTAATATGGGAGTAGGAATGTGTATAATTGTTTCGGAAAAGGACATAAATAAATCTTTAAATATCCTAAAAAGCAATGGGGAAGATGCGTATGCTATTGGAGAAATTATAAGACTAGATGAAAAGGTTGTAATATACTAATGAAAGAATATGTTAAAGGTATTTT
Organism: uncultured Eubacteriales bacterium; assembly: GCA_964416045.1. GTDB lineage: Bacteria > Bacillota > Clostridia > Oscillospirales > Acutalibacteraceae > CAQBRY01. The sequence goes on from CAYQCM010000018.1 coordinate 4,048, forward strand.
ATCCGGAATTTTGATAGGAATAGGTGGAACAGTTTGTCTTTCATGTGACAACAAATATTTTGGATCAATATTTTTTTCAATAGCTTTACTTTTTATATGTATAAGAAATTATTCTTTATTTACAGGTAAAGTAGGATTTATAATTAATGATTTTTCTTCTTATAAACTTTTAAATTTGTTTTACTGTCTTTTGGGTAATGTTACAGGAACAATTATATCAGGTTTGGCTATAAAATTTTCATCTATAAATTTATATCAAGCGGCACTAATAAACTGTAATAACAAACTGGAACAAAGCATCTTACAGACTTTAATAAAATCTATGTTTTGTGGTATATTAATGTACTTAGCAATTGCAATATATAAAGAAAACAAATCAAAAATCGGAATTTTATTTAGTATACCGGTATTTATTTTAAGCGGGTATGAACACTCCATAGCTAATATGTTTTACTTTACGGTATCAGGAATAATCTCTACTCAATTAATATTATATATGTTCATAAATATAATAGGAAATGCGTCCGGAAGTTTACTATTTTCTTATTTAAATAAATACACGCAGAGGTAAAAAATGAAAATATATAATAACAAAATTAATGTAGCGATATTAGTATCAGGAAACGGTACAAGTCTTCAGGCAATTATAGATGCTTGGAAAAATAAGATTATAAAACATGCAGAAATCAAAATCGTAATCTCAAACAAAAAAAACGTATACGCTATTGAAAGAGCAAAAAAGCATAATATTAAAACAAAAGTAATTACAAAAGAAGATAAGTGTTCTCAAAAAGAGTTTGAAACTAACATTAAAAAAATTTTAATAGAAAATGATATACATCTAATAGTACTTGCTGGATTTACAAATATTTTAAGTCAAGAATTTACATCAGAATATAAAAATAAAATAATAAATGTGCATCCATCTTTAATACCTTCTTTTTGCGGAAAAGGTTTTTACGGAATAAAAGTACATGAAGCAGCAATAAAATATGGAGTTAAAGTAACGGGGGCTACAGTACATTTTGTAAATGAAATCCCTGACGGTGGAAAAATAATTATGCAAAAATCGATATATATTAATAAAAACGATACACCAGAAACACTTCAAAAACGCGTAATGGAAAAAGCCGAATGGATAATACTTCCAAAAGCTATAGAAAAAATTTCTAAAGAAATTATAAAAGAAAATGGAGGAATATAAAATGAATCCGTACGAAATAAGTACTATTGAAGAAATATTAAAAAACAAAATATATTTAGGCAGAGGCTTAATGATTGGACAAAGTGAAAATGGTAATCAAGCGGTATTTGCATATTTTATAACAGGAAGAAGTGAAAATAGTCGAAATAGAATATTTTCAGAATCAGAAAATGAAGTTATAATTTGCCCTTGTGATGCATCAAAAGTTAAAAATTCCGATCTTATAGTTTATTCCCCAATAAAAAAAATAAATAACCATATAATTATAACTAATGGTGATCAAACAGACACAATATATAACTTCGTAAAAAACGGAAAAACTTTTGAAGAAGCGTTAGAAACAAGAAAATTTGAACCGGATTCTCCGAATTTCACCCCAAGAATAAGCGGTATAATTACGTTCGAAGACAATAAATTTAAGTACAAAATGAGTATTTTGAAAAGTATGGATGAAAACGGAACACACTGTAGTCAATACATATACAAATATTCTCCTATGCATGGTCTTGGCCATTTTATACACACATACACAAATGATGGAAATCCACTTCCGTCATTTTACGGTGAACCGCTAAGAATAAAAATACCAAATAATATCGATGATTTTACAAATTCAATTTGGAACAATTTATATGGTCAAAATAAAATTTCTCTTTACGTACAGTATGTAAGTATAAAAGATCAAAAAATTGAAAGTCGTTTATTAAATAAAAACAAAATTAAATAAAAGGGAAAGTAAAAAATGATAAACGAAGAAAAAATTAAATATATATCTCCATTTTCTACTAGATATGCAAGTAAAGAAATGCAGTATGTTTTTTCAGAGGATTTCAAATTCAAATTATGGAGAAAACTATGGATAGCTCTTGCGAAAGCTGAAAAACAGTTAGGTCTTAATATAACAGATAAACAAATTGATCAGATGGTCTCTAATAAAGATAATATCAATTATGAAGTAGCAGAGGAAAGAGAAAAAATTGTTCGCCATGACGTTATGTCTCATGTCTATGCTTATGGGAAACAATGCCCTGAGGCAGAACCAATAATTCATTTGGGTGCAACATCTTGTTTCGTAGGCGATAATACAGATATTATAATTTTACGTCAGGCATCTGAAATAATACTTCAAAAAGCTATGCAAGTAATAAAAAATCTTTCCGAGTTTGCGCAAAAATATAAATCCACTCCGTGCCTTGCCTATACTCATCTTCAACCTGCTCAATTAACTACTGTGGGAAAAAGAGCAACCCTTTGGATATATGAACTTGTTCAAGACGTTGAAAATATGCAGTATCAGCTTGGTAAATTAAAATTGTTGGGATCAAAAGGTACCACAGGCACTCAGGCAAGCTTTATGGAACTTTTTGAAAATGATGAAGATAAAGTAAAAGAGCTTGAAAAAATTATAGCAAAAGAAATGGATTTTGATGGATGCGTAGAAATCTCAGGACAAACATATTCAAGAAAAATAGATTATTATTTTCTTTCTGTTTTATCCGGGTTTGCTCAAAGCGCATATAAATTTTCAAATGATTTAAGAATCCTTCAATCATTTGCGGAAATAGAAGAACCTTTTGAACAAGATCAAATAGGTTCGTCAGCCATGCCATACAAACGTAATCCAATGAGAAGTGAAAGAATATCTTCACTTGCAAGATATGTAATTATAAACGCTATAAACCCAGCAATGACAGCTGGAACTCAGTGGTTTGAAAGAACTCTTGATGACAGTGCAAATAAAAGAATATCTGTATCAGAGGTATTTTTAGCCGTAGATTCAATTTTAAATATATATATTAATATAACCTCCGGACTAGTAGTATATGAAAAAGTGATAAATAAAAGAATAATGGAAAAATTACCTTTTATGGCCACAGAAAATATTATGATGGAATGCGTAAAAAGAGGAGGAAATAGACAGCAACTTCATGAATCACTACGTACTCATTCTCATTTATCAGCATCTAAGGTAAAGCTTGAAGGGAAAAATAATGATTTAATTGATAGGATATCAAAAGATAAAACATTTAATATAACAAAAGAAGAAATATTAAAACATCTTGATCCATCTCAATATACGGGCAGAAGCGCTTCTCAAGTAGAAGAATTTCTTTGTGAAACAGTTTACCCTTTGCTAGATAAGTACCACACTAAAGATATTACATCAGAATTAAAAGTGTAGAGAGGAAAGATTTAAAACATGAAAGAGTTAGAACTTAAATATGGATGCAATCCAAACCAAAAACCTTCAAAAATTTTTATGAGTAATAATAAAGACCTTCCTATTGAAATTTTATCCGGTAAACCCGGTTATATAAATCTATTAGACGCTTTTAATAGTTGGCAACTTGTAAAAGAATTAAAAGAATCAACTGGATTTGTGTCAGCAACTTCGTTTAAACATGTAAGTCCGACTTCTGCATCCGTAGGGAAAAAACTTCCGGATAAACTCAAGAGGGCCTGCTTTGTTGACGACATTGAAAATTTAGATAATTCTTTACTCGCTTGTGCATACGCAAGAGCAAGAGGGACAGATAGAATGTGTTCATTTGGAGATTTCATAGCGCTTTCAGACAATTGTGATGAAATAACAGCTAAATTAATTGAAAGGGAAGTATCCGATGGAGTTATTGCTCCTGGGTATGATCCTGAAGCATTAAAAATTTTAAAAAGTAAAAGAAAAGGTAATTATACTGTAATAAAAATAGATAAAGACTATATCCCGGACCCAATAGAATATAAACAAGTCTACGGGATCACATTTATGCAAAATAGAAACAATTGTCGAATTACAAATGAAATCTTTTCGAATATAGTAACTAAAAACAATAGTTTAAGTGACAATGCAAAAATTGATTTAATAGTTTCACTTATCACGTTGAAATATACTCAGTCTAATTCAGTATGCTATGCAGTAGATGGCCAAGCTATTGGAGTAGGAGCGGGACAACAGTCAAGGATACACTGCACTCGTTTAGCGGGAAATAAGGCAGATACATGGCATCTTCGTCAGCATGATAAAGTATTGTCACTACCTTTCTTACCGAATTTAACCAGGGCTCAAAGGGACAATGTAATTGATGGATATATAAATAAAAATGAAGAAAACGTATGCAGTAATGGAGTATGGCAGAAATACTTCACTACTCAACCTGAACCTTTGAGCAATATGGCATTTACCGATATAAGATTATTTCACCATTAATTATTAGGGGGAAAGCGTATGAATGTTATGGTAGTAGGTGGCGGTGGACGAGAACATGCAATAATAAAGAAAATAAAAGAAAATAAGACTATAGAGAAAATATATGCTCTGCCTGGAAATGGTGGAATTTCCGAGTATGCGGTTTGTATAGATATAGGCGCAAAGGATATAGATGAAATAGCAAAATTTGCTCAAAATAATAATATAGATTATGCTATTATATCCCCTGATGATCCTTTAGTACTTGGAGCAGTGGACAAACTTCAACGTTTAGGAATACCATGTTTTGGTCCCAATTCTAAGGCAGCTATTATAGAGGGAAGTAAAGCTTTTTCTAAAAAATTTATGAAAAAATATGGTATCCCAACTGCAGAATATGAGATATTTGACAATGATAAATTAGCTCTTGATTATTTAAAAAATTCGAAGTATCCAATAGTCATAAAGGCTGATGGATTGGCTCTTGGTAAAGGAGGATTCATTGTAAAAAATTATTCGGAAGCTTCCGAGGCTATACGGCTAATAATGCAAGAAAAAATCTTTAAAGAAAGCGGAGATAAAATAGTAGTAGAAGAATATTTATGTGGCCCTGAAGTATCAATATTGTCATTTACAGACGGAAAAACAATTATCCCCATGATATCGTCAATGGATTATAAAAAAGCACAAGATGGAGATAGAGGATTAAATACAGGTGGTATGGGATCTATTGCTCCAAATCCATATTATACTGAAGAAATGGCAAAAATTTGTATGGAAAAAATATTTAAGCCAACAATAGATGGCATGAACGCTGAAGGAAGAACGTTTAAAGGATGCTTATATTTTGGATTAATGATTACGAAAGACGGTCCAAAAGTTATTGAATATAACTGTAGATTTGGAGATCCTGAAACACAGACTATATTGCCCCTTTTGAAATCAGATCTATTTGATATACTGAAGGCTACAACGGAAGGGACTTTATCCCAAATAAAAGTAAATTTTAAAAAGAGATACTCTTGTTGTGTAGTTTTATCATCTCAAGGGTATCCTCAAAAATATGAGACAGGATTTAAAATACAAATTCCAAATGATATAAAAAAAGACATCAGTATCGCTGGAGCAAAAGCAAAAGGTAAATATTTGATAACTTCTGGAGGAAGAGTCCTTTGCGTAACAGAAATTGCCGATACCCTTGAACTGGCAATAAAGGGAGCATATGAAAAAGCAGAAAAAATATCTTTTAAAAACAAGTACTATAGAAAAGATATCGGAAGCCGTGCTTTATTAAAACATATCAGAAAGGAACTATAAATGGTATATAGAGTATATGTAGAAAAAGAAAAAGATTTTTCTAATGAAGCAAAGGTACTATTAAGCGATATAAATAATTTTTTACAAATTAATAATCTAAAAGATCTTAGAATAATAAACAGGTACGATGTGGAAAATATAAACAAAGATTTATTTGAATACACTAAAACTACAGTTTTTTCTGAACCTCAAGTAGATAAAATATATACAGATGAACCCAACTTTAAAAACAGTATAGTATTTGCGGTAGAGTATTTACCAGGACAATTTGATCAAAGAGCAGATTCAGCCCAACAATGTATTCAAATAATATCTAGATCAGTAAAACCAATAGTAAAAACGGCAAAAATATACGCATTATATGGTAATTTACAAAAAGAGGAAATATTAAAAATAAAAAATTATATAATAAATCCCGTAGAATGTAGAGAAACTGACCTTAAAAAACCATCTACTTTAAAATTCAATTACGACACTCCTAAAGATATTTCAGAAATAGGGGAATTTATAAATTTATCAAAAGATGATCTGGAAAAGTTTATTTTAAAAAATAAACTTGCTATGGATATAGAAGATATAAAGCTGTGCCAAGAATATTTTAAGAAAGAAAAAAGAAATCCTACGTTTACAGAAATAAAAGTAATTGATACATATTGGTCTGATCATTGCAGACACACTACATTTTCTACAATAATAGATAACATAACTTTTGAAGATCCAAATATAGAATCAACATACAAAGAATATATTAATATGAGAAAACAAATAGGTGCATCTAAACCTATCTGCTTAATGGATATAGGTACAATTGTATGTAAATATTTAAAAAGTATAGGAAAATTAAATTCTCTTGTCGAATCAGATGAAGTAAATGCGTGTACGGTAAAAATAGACGTCGAAATAAACGGACAAAAACAACCTTGGCTTCTTTTATTTAAAAATGAGACACATAATCATCCAACAGAAATAGAACCGTTTGGAGGGGCGGCCACATGTATAGGCGGAGCAATAAGAGATCCACTATCGGGCAGAGCTTACGTCTATGCAGCTATGAGATTAACTGGAGCTTCAGACCCATTAGAACCGGTATCGGAAACTATTAAAGGAAAATTGCCTCAAAAAAAGATTATTTCAAGCGCCGCCAACGGGTACTCTTCTTATGGTAATCAAATTGGAGTTGCCACAGGAATTGTAGACGAAATATATCATGAAGGATATAAAGCCAAACATATGGAAATCGGAGCAGTCATAGCAGCAGCACCAGCTAACAATGTTCTCCGTGAATCTCCGAAAGAAGGAGACGTAGTAATATTAATAGGAGGAAAAACAGGTAGGGATGGCTGTGGGGGAGCTACGGGATCGTCCAAATCTCATAATTCAAAATCATTAGAAACTTGCGGGGCAGAAGTACAAAAAGGAAATGCTCCGGAAGAAAGAAAAATTCAAAGATTATTTAGAAATACAGAAATTGGTAAAATGATAAAAAAATGTAATGACTTTGGAGCTGGAGGAGTAGCAGTTGCAATAGGGGAATTAGCTGAAGGTATTGATATTAACCTTGATATTATTCCGAAAAAATATAACGGACTTAGCGGTACAGAATTAGCTATAAGTGAATCCCAAGAGCGTATGGCAGTGGTAATAGACAGTAAAAATATAAATAAATTTTTAAATATTGCCAATCAAGAAAATATAGAAGCTACAGTAGTTGCAAAAATCACATCTAATCCATATCTTAAAATGACATGGAATAAAAAAGAAATCGTAAATATATCAAGAGAATTTTTAAATTCTAACGGTTCAGAAAAACATATATCTATAATAGCAGAAAAATCACTTCCATATGAAAAAGAAATTTCCGGAAGTTTTACCTCACTATATAAAGATTTAGCGAATGATTTAAATGCATGTTCAAAAAAAGGTTTATCCGAACAGTTTGATTCTACAATAGGTTCAGGGACAGTACTTATGCCTTTTGGAGGCAAATATCAACTTACCCCTATTCAAGCAATGGTACACAAAATTTCAGTACAAAATGGTAATACAAATGATTGCTCATTAATGTCATGGGGATATAATCCTTTTATTTTTGAAAAAAGTCCATATCATGGAGCATATCTTGCAGTTATTGAATCCGTATCTAAACTAATCGCCACCGGAGCTAAATTTGAGAATATATATTTAACCTTTCAGGAATATTTTGAAAAATTAAGTAAAGATAGCAGAAAGTGGGGAAAACCTTTTTCAGCACTTCTTGGAGCGTTTAAAGCTCAAAAGGAATTGCAGATAGCAGCAATTGGGGGAAAAGATTCCATGAGCGGAAGTTTTGAAAACTTAAATGTTCCTCCTACGCTTGTTTCATTTGCTGTAACAATGGAAAAAATAGATAATATAGTTTCAAATGAATTTAAAAGTGAAAATAATGAAGTAATTCTTATAAAACCCCAGTATGATGAAAACAATCTCCCTATTATATCCTCTTTAATAAACGTATATAATATGGTAAGTAATTTAATAAGAGAAAAAATAGCTGTTTCAGTATATACCCCAACGTATGGATCGATAGCAGAAGCTATAATGAAAATGAGTTTTGGTAATAAACTGGGATTTAAATTTAATGATGATATTTCTTTAAAAGATCTTTTTGATTACTCTTATGGTTCGTTTATATTAGAGATAAAAAGCAAAAATATTTCTATAGGGAAAACACTTGGCATTATAACTAAAGAAAAAACTTTTAACTATAAAAATGAAAATATAAATGTTGAAGAACTTTTAAAAATCTACGAAAATAAACTTGAAAGTATATACTTAACTAAAGCTGCAACTGATAATAATAAAATTCAAAACCTTATCTTTAGATCTAAAATAAATATAAAATCAAAAACCAAATCATCTAGTCCAAAAGTATTAATACCCGTATTTCCAGGCACAAATTGTGAATATGATTCGGCAAAAGTTATCAACGATGCCGGAGGAAAAGCTAATATATTAGTAATAAATAATCTTTCTTCAAAAGATATTGAAATGAGTATAGAAAGGTTTGAAAAAGAGCTTAAAAACTCACACATAATATTTATACCGGGGGGATTTTCAGGAGGGGACGAGCCGGATGGATCTGCAAAATTTATAACAGCGTTTTTTAGAAACGAAATTATAAAAAAAGAAGTAAATAATTTTCTTGATAATAAAGACGGATTAATTCTTGGCATATGCAATGGCTTCCAGGCTCTAATAAAATTAGGACTTGTTCCATTTGGAAAAATAGTAGATGTAGATAAAAACTGTCCAACTTTAACATTTAATAAAATAGGTAAGCACCAATCAAGGATTGTTAGGACTAGGATATGTTCAAATAATTCTCCGTGGCTTTCTATGACAAATGTCGGAGAAATATACAATGTTCCAATATCGCACGGAGAAGGTAGATTTATCGCTCCCAACAGTATAATAGAATCATTAAAAGACAACGGACAAATTGCAACTCAATACGTAGATTTAGATGGAAATGCTACAATGGATATTAAATTCAATCCAAACAGTTCAATATACGCAATAGAGGGAATTACCTCACCGGATGGCAGAGTATTTGGAAAAATGGGACATGTAGAACGTAAAGGATATGGTTTGTATAAAAATGTATTAGGAAACTATGATATGAAAATATTTAAATCCGCTATTAATTATTTTAAATAGTAATATAAATAATGATGATAATTTTGTCATCATTAATTTTTTTATAAATAATAGATATTTTCAAAAAATAAGGTAAAATGTAAATTATATTTTTAATATATAACATAAAAATGTGTCCATTGATAATAATATTACTATTATAATAAAATGGAGGAAAAATTTTGAATAAATTAAGAAAAATAGTATTGGCATCAAACTGGAAAATGAATTTGCTACCTGAAGACTCCAAAATATATGTAAAAAATTTGTGTGAATTAATAGAAAATATATCTTCGAAAATAGACGTACATATTTATGTACCTTATATAGATATTCAGTCCTCTATAAAGTATTCAAAAAACTCGAGATTAAAAGTAGGTGCTCAGAACTGTCATTTTGAAGGGTCTGGAGCTTTTACCGGAGAAATATCTACTGATATGTTACTTTCTTTAGAAATAAAAAATGTAATTATAGGTCATAGTGAAAGAAGAAAATATTTTTGTGAAACTGATGAGATAATCAATAAAAAAATTAGAAAGGCATTAAATGATGATATGTCTGTTATTTTATGCGTGGGTGAGACGCTTGAAGAAAAAAATGCAGGTATAGAATTAAGTATAGTGGAATCTCAAATAGCTAAAGGACTAGAAAACGTAGATGATATGAATGTAAATAATATCTGTATAGCTTACGAACCGGTTTGGGCAATAGGAACAGGTAAAAATGCAACACCTTTGGAAGCCAACGAAATGTGCAAACATATAAGAAAAACAATCAGAAAAATATACTCAGAAAAAATATCCGATGTAATGCCAATACTCTATGGAGGCTCTTTAAATTCAGAAAACGTAGAAAATATAATAGTTCAAAGCGACATAGACGGAGGACTCATAGGAGGCGCTTCTTTAAAAGTCGATAAATTTTATGAAATTATAAACAAAGTAGATGACATTATAAAAAAGGAGGATAACAATTGAAAATGAAAAAACCTCTAATATTAATTATCTTGGATGGATTTGGAATAAGGGAAAAAAAATCAGGTAACGCAATATATCATGCCAGTACTCCAAATATAGACAAAATATTTTCAGAAAATCCATATACTACGCTTGAAGCTTCCGGTGAAGATGTAGGCTTACCGGAAGGACAAATGGGAAATTCAGAAGTTGGACATTTAAATATAGGAGCAGGAAGAATAGTATATCAAGAGTTTACTCGAATAAATAAATCTATTGAAGATGGAAGTTTTTATAAAAATGAAGAACTTTTAAATATAATAAAAAAGGTAAACCGAAAAAACAGTTCACTTCATATTATGGGTCTACTGTCTGATGGAGGGGTTCACAGTCATATAAAACATTTATTCACTATTTTAAAAATGGCAAAAGAAAAAAATGTAAAAAAAGTATATATACACGCCTGGCTGGATGGAAGGGATACTCCACCAAACTCCGGTATAGATTATATTAAAATGTGCGAACATAAAATAAAAGAATATGAAATAGGCGAAATTGCAACTATATCAGGAAGATACTATGCAATGGATAGAGACAATAGGTGGGAAAGAATTAAAAAATCATACGATGCTATAGTTAATGCTCAAGGAGAAAAATTTGAAGATCCAAAGCAAACTATTTTAGACTCTTATAAGAGTGAAGTAACGGATGAGTTTTTTGTTCCTAAAGTAAATAAATCCTATAGCGGAATAAAAGAAAACGACGGTATAATTTGTTTTAATTTCAGACCTGACAGAGCAAGAGAAATCACAAGATGTTTTATAGAAAAAGATTTTAATGAATTTGAAATAGATAAAATAGAAATATCTTCTTATTTGTGTATGACAACATATAATAAAAATTTCAAAAATGTGTCAATAATATTCAAACCCCAGAAATTAAACCAAACATTAGGAGAATATATTTCAAATAAGGGATTAAAACAGTTAAGAATTGCCGAAACAGAAAAATATGCTCACGTAACCTTCTTTTTTAACGGAGGAATAGAAAATCCATATCCTGGGGAAGATAGGATATTAATACCTTCTCCTAAAGTATCAACTTATGATTTGAAGCCCGAAATGAGTGCAAACGAAATAACAAAGGAAGTTATAAAAAAAATAGAAAGCGAAAAATATGATATTATAATACTAAATTATGCCAACTGCGATATGGTAGGGCATACCGGAAATTTTGATGCAACGGTAAAAGCAGTAGAAGCAGTAGATAAGTGTTTAAAACAAGTAATCGATAGTATATCAATAAAAAATGGTATAGCGTTAATAACAGCAGACCATGGAAATGCTGAAAAGATGATAACTAAAGACGGAAAAAAGTTCACTTCTCATACAACAAATAAAGTACCTCTATGTATAGTAAATTACCCATGTAATCTAAAAAAAGACGGTAAAATATCAGACATTGCACCAACAATATTAAAAATTCTTGAGCTTCCGATTCCAAAAGAAATATCCGGAGAAAATCTAATTATGTAGTCAAATTAATTTAAAATATGTCATTGATTATATAATAAAAATATTTTACTTCAAAAAATATAATCTCTTAAAATATGATTTTTATTAAATATCAATATTTTAAGAGATTTAAATATATCAAGCAAATTCAAAAATAAAATTTTCAAATGTATCCACTTCATTTTTTCTCTTATAAATGTTATTCACAGGATTAAAAAGAAACTTCTTAACTATAGCAGTTAAAATAAGAAGATTGCCCATACCTAAAGTGGAAAAAATAACAAGAAAATATTGATACATACAATCAGCTTATAGAAAGTAGAGAAAGGCTTGTTAATGAGTTAGAAGAAGCTAATTCTAGAAGTCAAGAAACTTTAAATCAACTTAGTATTATTAAGTTAGGATTGTAATAATATATAATAATTTATAAAAATGTAAATAAATATGAAAGCTGTCT
>CAYQCM010000019.1:0-2269 GCA_964416045.1 uncultured Eubacteriales bacterium
TACAAGTTTAGTATCTAATGTTATACAAAAATTTGGAATTGATGTGTATATAATTTTATACAAAGGAGTGCCTGGTGTTGAATATTTTAAGTGGACTACTTTAGGACTGGTTACTGAAGGAAGACGTTGTTGAAAAAAAGATAGTAGGAAAAGAATTTTGTGATCCTGCCTTTTTTAGTACTTCAGAGGATTATAATATTGCGAAATCTTTTAGTGAGCAAGAGATTATTTTTATAATTCGATCTAGTTTATATAGTAAAGCTTTAAATATGCATGGACTATCTTCTGTAGAAACTAAACGATAATTTCTTTTTAATGAGGGAAGAATGTTTAGAATAATAGATGTAAGGATAATGGATTATAAATCGGGGTGTGCATGTAAATATGAAATTATTTTTGATGTTATTAATTAATGGTTTATAAAAAAATAAAAACAAGAGCTATATTTTGTAGTTCTTGTTTTTATAATTTGATTGATAGATAAGTGTAATATATTAAATCTTATTTTGTGACTTTACTTTCAGCAATTATGATCTTGAATTCACAATCTTTTTTTAAATCAAATCTTTTAAGGTTTTCAACTATTTTTGAAGCTTTTTTATAATAATGACTTTCACTTTCCCATTTTAACATTAAGCTTGATGCATTTGCCTTAGATATATAATAATCATAAATAAAAGGGTAAGATTTTTGCTCCTGATTTCCGTTTGCGAATATAAAACCTACGATCCCTTTAAGATTTGCAGAATTTTCCCAATTTTCTACGCTTGGAGATTCTATAGCTTTTTTCATATAATATCTGGAAAGTAGTATCTTTTGGTTCATACTAAAAATATTTGCTAGGTTTTGCATATGTGATCTAAATTCTGAATTGTTTGAGGTTTGACACATATACGAGGATAATATAGCCATTTTTTGAGCACATATTTGAGAATCATATAAATTTTCTAAAGTGGGATTTAAATTGGTAGCATTTAATATTTCTTCATATTTACTATGGAATTCGTCATATCTACTGCAAACTTCTTCCATATTTTCGGGTACATACCCTTCTGATAGTGATCCACAGCGTATTAAATTCCACTTAGGCGGAAGTACAGCTAAAGCATTTTTATTTGAAAATATAAATATTAAATATAATATAGTTATTATTAAGCTTAATTTATTTTTAAACATATTTCTTCCTCAACTTTAATTTTTAAATAGAATTTAATTATAACATATTAAATATAAATATATTTATTTTATTTAATAAACTTTTTGATATAAACATTTTAGGGCTATGTAAATATTGTGAATATATAATAATTATAATTAAAAATTTCTATATTATTTTATTGATTCTAATAATTAAAAATTATTTTTCAAAATGTTTGAGAATATAAAAATCTAGATAAAAAAATATTTTGAGGTAAAGGCAAATTAAGGCATAAAAAATATTCACTCTGGGAACAGGGTGCATTTCTATCTTCTTTAGATAAGGGGAAAAATAAAACTGCCGATAATATATATATTTTTACTTGCGATAATGGAAGAATTATTAAACGTTCGTTTATAAGAGATAAGTCAGTGTTTAATAATGAGATTATGTAAACTAAAATTATTATAGATGTTTGAATTAATACACCTGAAGATCTTGAAAATTACTTTATAAAAATTGGGGGCTTATAGACTCGTACGGCTAAGGTTTGAGAGAGATACTCGTAAATGAAGTTACGTCTAAAAAAATATATAGGTAGATTTATGTGTTTTATAACCATAAAACCAGGCGTTGTAAATTTTACTTCCCATTTGGCATGATGACTTATGAAAGCGGTTTCGATACTATCAATTCTTTGGACTTGACTTACAATAGTTTTGCAAATGAGATAGAAAATGGAAGAAAAATACTTTTCGTATCTCGAGAAGCAATGAAATGCCTATCTAAGATATTATTTTTATAAAAAATATTGATAATATATTAAAGGATAGGCGAATAAATTATGCAACAAGAAGGTACATCAGTAGTATTGGTAAATACTTTAATAGCTATTAAAGCAGCGTGTTGCTTTACACTTACATTCATGATTTCCGTTCTTTTAGGGTACGGTATAAAAACTATTAAAAAGATTAACAATGAAACTATTCCTCATGTTAATATAGTGGTCAAAGATGTGGCCGTAGTAAGTAATGCGATTGCTAGAAATGTTAGAGAAGGAAGAAGCGTAGTCGGAGCAGCTACTTGTGGAAATCCTGTACAAAACCCGAATGCAAATGAAAATGAAGAACC
>CAYQCM010000019.1:2369-15998 GCA_964416045.1 uncultured Eubacteriales bacterium
AACCTGAACCGGTGGTTGATGTTGGTCCTAGTATTGTTGAACAACAGATTAATGGAGGCAGACCGTCTTTACTTTTGAGAATGCTTGGCTTTTAATTAATAAAATGGTAGTAGAAAATTTAAGTTGTATGCTTTAAATATAGTTAATTAAATAAAATATTAGTATAAAATGAAAATAAGCCATGTTGGTATCACCAAACATGGCTTATTTAGTGTATAATTTGTTTATATATAAATTTGTTTATTGAATAGAGGTATAATACATGATAATATTAGGTATAGATCCTGGTTATGCAATTATAGGGTATGGAGTTATTGAGTATGAAAATAGTAGGTATAAGTATAAAAATCATGGAGCTATTGTTACCAGATCTAAAGATAGTTTTGACTCAAGACTCGAAATAATATTTGACCGGGTATCTGAGTTAATAAATGAATTTAATCCTTCTGAGATGTCAATCGAAAAATTATATTTTCAGAACAATCATAAGACCGCGATAGATGTTGCACAAGCTAGAGGAGTAATATTATTAGCTGCAAGAAAATATAAGATACCTATACATGAATATACTCCCCTCGAGGTTAAGATGTCTATTACAGGTTATGGAAAGGCACAAAAACATCAAATTATGGAAATGACTAAAAAATTACTTTTATTAAAAGATACTCCGAAACCTGATGATGCAGCTGATGCGTTAGCTATAGCTATATGCCATTCAAACTGTTCGGGTAAAAGGATAAATAGTCTTTTAATGAGAAGGAGATAATAAATTGATATATAGTTTAAGAGGAACACTTATTTCTATAGAAGATAATTATATAGTGGTAGAGTGCTTTGGCGTTGGATACAAATGTATGACTAGCAGGGAGACCCAAGGGAAAATTAAGAATCAAGTCGGAAGTGAAATTAAGGTATTTACATATATGAACGTAAGGGAAAATGCTGTGGATTTGTTTGGCTTTTCAGATACTGAAGAGCTGAATTGTTTTAAGATGCTTACGTCGGTATCGGGAGTCGGCCCTAAGGTAGGACTTGCTATACTTTCTGAATTTAGTGCATCCCAAGTTGCAATTTTTATTTCGTCAAACGATAGCAGCAGCATTACAAAAGTTTCCGGAGTTGGCAAAAAGACTGCCCAGAGGATAGTTTTAGAGCTTAGGGATAAATTTAAAATGACAAAATTAAATAATAAAAGCAGTGATTTTGGTATATCAAGCGCATCGAAAAATATTTTAGAAGCTTCTAAAGCGCTTGAAGTATTAGGATATAACCAGAGCGTAATATCAGCCGTATTGTCAGGATTGGATGCCTCTTTACCGGTAGAAAAATTGATAAGGATGGCTCTTGAGCATATAAGTAAGGGGAATTGATTTATTTGGAAAACGATTTTGAGAGCAGACTGCTAGATCCTCAGGAAATTGCATATGATAGTATGGAAGTGGATAATCCTTTAAGACCACTGAGTTTAAATGAATATATCGGACAAAAAAAAGTAAAAGATAATTTATCTGTTTTTATTGAAGCGGCTAAAATAAGGAGAGAGTCTTTAGACCATGTATTGTTATATGGTCCACCGGGTCTTGGAAAAACAACTCTATCAGTAATAATATCAAGAGAATTAGGAGTAAATATAAAAATAACTTCAGGCCCTGCTATAGAAAGGCCAGGAGATTTGGCGGCTATACTTACAAGTCTTAAAAGAGGTGATGTACTCTTTATAGATGAAATTCACAGACTTTCTCGAAGTGTGGAAGAAATACTTTATCCGGCTATGGAAGATTTTTCAATAGATATTGTAACCGGGAAAGGACAAATGGCCACGTCATATCATTTGCCTTTGGAAAAATTTACTTTAGTGGGTGCAACGACTAGAGCAGGTCAGTTAACAGCTCCCCTTAGAGATAGATTTGGGGTAGTACTTAGGCTTGAGCTTTATTCTCCGGAAGAACTTGCCGTGATAGTTAAAAGAAGTGCGGGAATACTTGGAATACTTATAGATGATGCTGGAGCACTTGAAATTTCTTCAAGATCAAGAGGTACGCCTAGAATTGCTAATAGGATGCTTAAGAGAGTAAGGGATTTTGCACAAGTAATAAATAACGGAAAAATTACATTTGAAATTGCCAAGGATGCCTTGGATAGATTAGAAGTTGACGAACTGGGACTAGACTCTAATGACAGAAAACTTCTAGAGACGCTTATAAAATCCTATGGTGGAGGACCTGTAGGACTAGAAACTATAGCATCCTCAATAGGAGAAGAAGCAATAACAATTGAGGACGTTTATGAACCTTATCTTATGCAAATAGGTTTTTTAAGCAGGACATCCAGGGGAAGGTGTGCCACTAGGGCTGCATATACGCATTTAGGTATTTCACCTCCTAGTAATGACTTAGAAGATCAAATTAAATTTTAATCACACTACTTTTTAAGGAGTATTAATATATGGGTAGAATTTTTGGTACAGATGGTGTACGTGGAATAGCTAATAAAGATTTAACTTGTGAGTTATCTATGAATATAGGTAGGGCTGTTGCGACAGTACTTGCTAATAATAAGCATAAAAGACCAAAGATATTAATTGGAAAGGATACAAGGTTATCTTCAAATATGCTTGAAGGCGCCCTTCTGGCTGGAATATGTTCTGTGGGAGCAGATACTGCGTTATTAGGAGTTATTCCAACACCTGCAGTTGCATATTTAGTCAAAAAATATAAAGCAGACGCAGGTATTATGATTTCTGCTTCTCATAATTCTTATGAGTTTAACGGAATAAAGATCTTTGATTCTAATGGTTATAAATTACCCGATAAAATTGAAAATCAGATTGAAGAATTATTAGAATCGGAATTTAAAAATAGTAAAGAATTTATTGGTGATAAATTAGGAAATGTTAGTATAGAAAAAAATGCCGTAAGTGACTATATTTCTCATTTGGAAAGTACAGTTAGCGGTAATTTAAGTGGTATGAAGGTTGCTATTGACTGCTCAAATGGAAGTGCTTGTTCCACAGCAAAAAAATTGTTTACGGATCTTAAATTGGACTGCCATATTATTTCAGACAGTCCTAATGGAATAAATATAAATGATAATTGCGGATCAACACATTTAGAGGGGATATCTAAATATGTAAAAGAAAATAATATGGACTTAGGGATAGCCTTTGATGGTGATGCTGACAGATGTTTAGCTGTGGATGAAAATGGTGATATTGTTGATGGCGACATTATTATGGCAATTTGCGCTATGTATATGAAGGAAAATAATTTGCTTAAAGAAAATACGGTTGTTGGTACAATAATGACTAATATGGGATTTACTGATTTTTGTAAAAAAGAAGGTATTGAATTTTCTTCCACTAAGGTGGGGGACAGATATGTTTTGGAAGAAATGCTTGAAAAGGGATATAATTTGGGCGGGGAACAGTCCGGTCATATGATACTTCTAGATTATTCCACGACCGGAGATGGACAATTAACAGCCGTCCGGCTTTTAAATATATTGCATGAGAAGAAAATAAGATTATCTGAAATAAGTAGATTAGTAACTAAATATCCCCAGTCTATTTTGAATTTAGAAGTTTCTCAAAAGCAAAAATTAGAATTTAACTGTAATGAAAATGTTAGTAAAATAATCTTTGATTCTGAAGAAAAACTGGGTGATAAAGGAAGAGTGGTAATAAGAGAGTCCGGCACGGAGCCACTAATAAGGATAATGGTTGAGTGTATTGATAATATTTTACTTGAAGAAGTGATGAATGATATTTGTTTAAGATTGAATAAACTGTTAAAAAATTAAAAGAGTTATTGGAGAAATTTAAATTTATGAGATTTGCTAAGTGGCAGGATTATGAACTTTTAGACACATCAGAAGGAAATAGACTTGAAAGATGGGCAGACAAAATTTTAATAAGACCTGATCCGCAAATAATATGGAAATCAGACAATATGAAAAAAATCTGGTCTAAGCCTGACGGAATTTATCATAGATCAAGTAAAGGCGGAGGAAATTGGGAAATCATTACCAGTATAAAAGATAAGTGGAAAGTATCTTATAAGGATATAAACTTTTATATTAAAACCATGGGGTTTAAGCATACGGGAGTATTTCCGGAACAAGCTGTGAATTGGGATTTAATCAGAGATATGATTTTTAGGTCCGAAAGGAGCTTAAATATACTAAATTTATTTGCCTATACGGGAGGAGCAACACTTGCTTGTGCTAAAGCCGGAGCAAAGGTTTGTCATGTGGATTCTTCAAAAGGAATGGTATCATGGGCAAAGGAGAATGCTACTATTTCCGGGATAGCTGATGATGCTGTAAGATGGATTGTGGATGATTGTGTTAAATTTGTAACTCGAGAAATCAGACGCGGGAACAAATATGATGCTATTATTATGGATCCTCCTTCTTATGGAAGAGGAAATAATGGCGAGATATGGAAGATAGAAAAAGATTTATATTTACTTTTAAATTTGTGTAATCAGATTCTATCAGAGGATTCCAAATTTGTGGTTTTAAATTCTTATACTACCGGCTTATCTCCATACACTATGCACTATATGCTTTCTAAAGTTTTAAAAGAGAAACGAGGGGGAAAGGTAAGTTGTTCCGAGATAGGATTACCGGTAAAGTCTACGGATTTGGTTTTACCCTCTGGATCAACTGCCGTATGGGAGAATTTTTAAATGAGGGACTTTATTTTATTTAATAATGTGAGTTTTTCACCTATAAGTGAATATGACGATACTAAAATAGATATTTTAAAAAATATAAATCTTAAGATTAACCAGGGGGAGTTCATATCTATAGTTGGAAAGAATGGCTGCGGAAAATCTACGCTTTCTAAACATTTTAACGCGGTTTTGACGCCGAGCCGCGGAGATGTATTTGTTGAGGGAATAAATACTAAATGTGAGGAAAAAATTTTTGATGTTAGGCAAAAGGTAGGCTTAGTACTTCAAAATCCGGATAACCAGATAATTTCCAGTATAGTAGAAGAAGATGTGGCATTTGGACTTGAAAATTTGGGTACAGACAGATATACAATGAAAAAGAATGTAGATAGAGCTCTTAGAGATGTTGGAATGTACGAATATAAAGATAGTCCAACTTATGTTTTGTCTGGCGGACAAAAACAAAGGGTAGCCATAGCGGGGGTACTTGCTATGAATCCTAAGTGTATAGTTTTAGACGAACCCACTTCAATGCTGGACCCAAGTGGTCGAGAAGAGGTATTAGACACTATAGTAAAACTTAATAAGCAATTTGGTACGACTATCGTATTAATAACACATGATATGTATGAATTATCCTTATCAAGTAGGATACTTATAATGGATGATGGAAAAATAGTGTCAGAAAAGACGCCAAAAGAGTTTTTTAATGATGAATGTTCGTTTGATAATTATGGATTATTACCTCCGCCGTCGATAAAATTAATTTATAACCTTGAAAAAGAAGGATACAAAATAAAGGATAAGTCTCCGGATACTTTGCTATGTACAAAAGAAATTTTATCTCTTTTGGAGGAAGTTAAATGTCAGCCTTAGATATTAAAAATCTTTCCTATGTTTATAATCAAGGAACAGCTTTGGAAAAAAAAGCTGTTGACAACGTAAGTTTGTCTATAAATGATGGTGAAATAGTAGGAATAATAGGTCATACAGGCTGTGGAAAATCAACATTTGTTCAGATGCTCAACGGTATCATGCGGCCTACGTCTGGAAATATATTTTTATATGGAAAAGATATTTGGAAGGATTATAAAAATAGAAAAGACGTTTATTTTAAAGTAGGATTAGTTTTTCAATACCCTGAAAAACAATTATTTTCTCAGACTGTATATGAAGATATTGCGTTTGGCCCTAGGAATCAAGGGTTTAATGAAAAGGAAGTTGAGGAAAAAGTATTTGAATCTCTAGAGTTTGTAGGTATGGAAAAGACTTTTTTAAAAAGGTCTCCATTTGAGCTTTCCGGGGGTGAGAAGAGAGGGGTAGCTATTGCCGGTATATTTGCCATGAATCCAAGTATATTAATTTTAGATGAGCCTACGTCTGGTCTTGACCCTTTATCAAAGGAAAATATAATAAATAATATATTAGATTATCATAGTAAAAAAAGGGGTGTAGTTATATTTATTTCTCATTCTATGGAGGAGATAGCTCAGATTTCTGACAAAGTGGTAGTTATGGATAGAGGAGTAATTAAGATGGTAGGTACTCCTGAAAGCATATTTTGCAAGTACGATAATTTAAAAAGTATAAATTTGGACGTCCCTCAAATTACTAAAATAGTTTCTAATATTTATGATAGAGGATATGACATAGACAGAAAAGTCGTTACAATAGAAAAAGGAACTGATGAAATACTTAGATTATTAAGAAATGAAGCGGGTAATGTTTATATATGATGGGAAATGTGTATTTAGGACAATATATTCCTGGAAATTCAATACTTCATAAACTAGACCCCAGAATAAAATTATTATCATCTATTATTTTTATGATAATATCTTTTATGTCTGGAAACATATTTTCTTTGTCACTTTTAATTTTAAGTGTTGCGGTTATAATTTTATTTTCAGGGGTATCTGTAAAAGTATATTTTCAAAGTACTAAATATATTTTATTTTTTATATTTTTGTCTTGCGTGTTTAATGCTTTTTATGGAGTTGGAGATTCCGTTTTTAAATTTTGGATTTTTACAATTACTTTAGATAGTATAAAAAATAGCGTTATTATTATTTTAAGAATATCGAGTTTAATGTTTGTAAGCAGCTGCGTAATGTTTACAACTTCTCCAAGCGATATGTCATTTGCCATAGAAGCCTTTATGAAACCTCTTAGCATATTTAAAATTAATGTACAAGACATTGCAACCATGATTACTATATCGTTAAAATTTGTCCCCATAATCTTTGAGGAGACTAATAAAATAATAGATGCCCAAAGATCAAGGGGGGCTGATTTGGATGATAAAAATATAATAAAAAAAGTAAAATCTTATATACCTGTAATATTCCCGCTGTTTTTTTTATCATTTAAAAGAGCTTCTGATTTAGCCGTTGCAATGGAAAGCCGTTGCTATAATGATATTATTAAAAGAACAAGTATTCGAGAGTTTAAAATAGGGATTTTTGATATTTTATGTTTAATATATATAATTGTTATATTAATAGGGGTGATATATTGCAGCTATCTGATATAAATGGCCAGAGAAATATATTAATGGTTATAAGTTATGACGGTAAAAGATATCATGGATGGCAAATACAAAAAAATGCGGTTACAATTCAAGAAGTTTATCAGAAGGCTTTAAAAAAAGTTTTAGGGTATTTACCTGATATAAAGGGGTGCAGTAGAACTGATAGTGGAGTACACGCTAATATGTGTTGCATAAATTTCAATATTGAAACTCCTATATTTTGTGATAAATTAGTTTTAGCTATAAATAAGTATTTACCTAAAGATATATCGGCACAGAAATGTATGGAAGTAGATAAAAATTTTCATGCTAGATATTCATGTGTAGGAAAAGAGTACATATATAAACTGTGGAATAATAAAATTAGAAGCCCTTTTTTAGACGGTTATGCATTTCATTATTGGTATCCTTTAGATGAGAATAGGTTAAATACAATGGCCCAAGATTATGTGGGAAAAAAGGATTTCACTTCATTTTGTACGTTCGACAAAAGAGAAGTAGGAAATATGATAAGGACTGTTGAATACTTTAAAGTTTATAGAGAAAACGATTTAATAATTTTTAAAGTAAAAGCTGATGGGTTTTTGTATAATATGGTTAGGATAATGATTGGAACACTTTTAAGAAACATTAGGGGAAAAGGAGAAGATATAAATACTATTTTATCTTTAAAAGATCGTAAATATGCAGGTCCTACTTCTCCTGCCTGTGGTTTATATCTTAATAAAGTATTTTATGAAGGAATAGTTTTATGACAAAACGCTGGATAAAAAAATTTAAAAAAATTTTTTTGCAAGAAGGAAATATTAAAAAAGTCAAAGATATTTCTTTTATACTAATTATTAGTGTTTTATCAATAATGATGTGGTTTAACTTAAATCATTTTCATCCCAATAACATTATTGATTGGTTAGAAGATAAAATACATTCTATTGGAAAAGGGAATGGTTTTCCTTATGACACAAGAAATCACAAAATAAAAAATAATAATTTTACTTTATATGGCGGAAATATTTTATTTCTAAGTGATAATTCGTTTGTTGCGCTTAACAAATCTGCTAAACAGATATGTGTTAAGAACCATAATTTTAGTAATCCCTCGTTTAGATGCAGTGGAGGCAGATATATAATATATAATGTTGGTGGGAATGATTATAGGATAGATACTTTATCTAAAACTTTACATAAGTCCTCATATGAAAATAAAATAATTTGTTGCGCCATATCAGAATCCGGAACGTATGGTATACTTTCAGAATCTAAAGATTTTTTAAATGAAATGACAGTATACGATAGATCTAATAAAGAAAAATATAAGTATTATTTTGCAAATAAAAGTGTTTCGGATATAGCTGTTTCTAATGATTCAAAGACGGTGTCTACTTGTGGATTCTATACGAAAGAAGGAATACTTGTTTCGTTTGTATACGTACACGATTTAAAATCTGAAGAGCCAAAATATAAGTTTGAATTTAACGATAATATGTTGTTTTTTATTAGATATTTTATAAACGATAATATTGTGGTAGTAGGGGACAATGGAATAAGTATATTAAATTCCAGGACAGGCTCAAGGAAAGATATACAGTACGATAAAAAAATACTTTCTTGTTTTGACTTTGATGAAAGTCAAGGTATAGTCTATAATGTACTTCCTACAAATAGTGGACAAAATAGTGAAATAATATTGATAGGTATAGATGGAAGTATAACTTCAAAGATTTTATCTGATGTCAAATTCCAGAGTGTTTCACATAAGAGCGGTAAAGTTGCTGCGCTATCAGAAAATGAAATTTATTTATATAATATATCTGGCAATTTAGAGGGGACTTTTAATACATCAAGCATATCTAAATCCATAAAGCTTTCATCACCAAGTAGGGTATATGTTGTTCAGGAAAATAAAATTTATGATATAAGTTTAAAATAAATTTCTTTAAAAAATTATAATTATTTTTAGATAATACATTTTTAAAATGATTTTTTTGTGAAAAATATAAATTTCTTTTTAATATATATGTTGTGATATTGGAAAAATTATGATATATTACTTAAAGACATAAAAGAAAGAGTGGAGTATTATATTGAGTATATTTCTTTTAGATGGGGCTATAATAATTCTTTTTGGATTGTTTATATTCTCAGGGTTTAAAAATGGTGTTGCAAGATCTTTAATTTCATTTATAGGCGCTATTTTTTCATTAATATTTTCTATATATATTTCATCAATTGTGTCAGAATTTATTTATGATACTTTTATAGAGGAAAACCTGACAACTAGCATTGGACAAACACTGTCTGATAAAAGCTTTAAATCAGAAGATGTTCTTGATAAATTACCTAATTTTGTAAGCAATGCTCTTAAAATATATAATGTGACTAGTGAAAAAATATCGACAATAATTAAAAGTAGCAGTGTAGACAAATCAAGAGTCCTTTCCGATCTGTTTTCACCAGCTGTTAAAGGAGTTATTAGAGATATACTGTCAATATTAATTTTCTGGCTTCTTATGATATTTATAGGTACGATTTGTAAAAATCTTTCTTATGTATTTAGGCTACCCATACTTCGTCAGATTGATGGATTATTAGGCGGAATTTTCGGCGCTTTTAAAGGATACGTTATTATAGTAATTTTAATGATGTTTTTAAAGATGTTTTTACCTGTTGCAAAGGTAGTGCCTGATGTGTTTTCAGATAAGAATATTGACTCTACTATACTATTTAGTCATATGTATAAAAGCAATTTGATTTATGAACTTTATAAAAGTATAAATATGTTTATTGGAGTAGGTACATGATTTGTATATCAAAAATTGTAAGGGAAAATTTTACTACCCCTAATATAATTTCTATAATAAGAATTTTATTAATATACCCTTTTATATCATATATTTTGAAAGATGAATATATAAAGGCAGGAGTAGTTCTAGGGGTATCGGGAATAAGCGATCTCTTAGATGGGTTTATTGCAAGAAATTTTAATCAAGTAAGTAAACTTGGAGGTATGCTTGACCCAATAGCTGATAAACTTACGCTAATATCTGTGATGATATGTATAGGATTAAAATTTAAAGAAATAAAGCCATTTGTTATAATATTAATAGTAAAGGAAGTATTAATGATACTAGCTAGTGCATTTTTACTTAAGAAACATAAAGCCCCCCCTGGAGCTAAGTGGTATGGTAAAATAGCTACAGTGTGGTTTTATTTTTCAGCTATTGTAATAATAGCCCTTAAATTTATATGGAATATTCAAAACGACTTTTTAACAGTATCATTTATGATAATAACAGTAATATTAATGCTATATGCGTTTATAAAATATTTTAAGATTTTTATAAATATAATAAAAGTAGGGAAAGACTCTACTAGTATTGATATAAAGTAAGAAAAATTTATTTGAAGGGAAAAATATTATGCTTTGTTCGAGATGTAAAAAAAATCCTGCGATTATTTTTGTTTCCTCTGAGAAAGATATGTCTAACACTCAAGGGATTTGTATATTATGCGCAAAGGAGTTAGGAATAAAACCTGTAAATGATTTAATGGAACATATTGGTATGTCTGAAGATGACATAAATTATATGCAGGAGCAGATTTCTAATATAATAGATGGAGGATTCGAGAGCAACCAAGAGGATAAAGAAGATAATGAAAGTTTTACTTACGGTGGAGCAACCACATTTCCTTTCATGAAAAATTTATTTTCAAGTATTAAATTTCCTGTGAATGAAGAGTCCAAAAATAATAGTGGTAATGAGGAAGATAAGAAGGAAGACAATAAGAAAAAATCTAAAAGAAAACATATAGATATGTATTGCAGAAATCTAAATCAAAAGGCTAAAAATAATGAGCTTGACATAATAATTGGCAGAGAAATGGAAATAAACAGAGTTATACAAATATTATGTAGAAGAACAAAAAATAATCCTTGTTTGGTAGGAGAACCCGGAGCTGGAAAAACAGCCATAGCTGAAGGGTTAGCTATAAAAATAGTTAATGGAGATGTTCCTAGTAAACTAAAGAAAAAAGAGATACATTTATTAGATTTGACGTCTTTAGTAGCTGGGACCCAGTTTAGAGGACAATTTGAAAGTAGGATAAAAGGCCTTATAGAAGAAGTCCGAAAAGACGGAAATATAATATTATTTATTGATGAGGTACATAATTTAGTAGGTGCAGGAGATTCGGAAGGCTCAATGAGTGCCGCTAATATATTGAAACCTTCTCTTTCCAGGGGAGAAATACAGGTAATCGGAGCTACCACATTCGTAGAGTATAGAAAGCATATAGAAAAAGACTCCGCACTAGAAAGACGTTTCCAACAAGTAAAAATATCGGAACCTACGGTAGAAGGTGCTATAACTATTCTTAAAGGAATAAAATTTTACTATGAAAATTATCATAGAGTAAGTATATCTGATTCTTTAATAGCTAGGCTTGTAGTATTGTCAGAGAGGTATATTACAGACAGATTTTTACCGGATAAAGCTATAGATCTTTTAGATGAATCATGTGCGTGTGCGACCCTTAGAAATAAAAAACTAGAAGAATACGATAAAATAAACTCTGAAATAGAAGAATGTAAGCTAGAAGAGGAAAGATTAGTAGGCTCGGAGGAAAATACGGAAGCTGACTATGAGGCACTTGCGAAAATAAGAGTAGATATAGCCAGAATGGAAAACGAGGCGAAAAAAATTCGAGGTGAAGCTTTAAGTAACCAAGTAGATGAAAAAGATATTGCTAAAGTAATTGAGCTTTGGACCGGTATACCTGCAACTAAAATACAAGAACATGAGTTCAAAAAATTAGAAAAATTAGAAAGTAAGTTAAATCAGAGAGTTATTGGTCAAGAACATGCTATTGAAAAAATTTCAAATGCCATAAAGAGGAACAGAGTACAGATAAATCCTAAAAGAAGACCGGCTTCATTTATATTTATTGGATCTACGGGTGTAGGTAAAACAGAACTTGTTAAAACTCTTGCTCAGGAATTATTCGATACTCCCGATAATTTAATAAGACTTGATATGTCAGAATATATGGAAAAACATTCAGTGTCAAAGATAATAGGGTCTCCTCCCGGATACGTAGGATATGATGAAGCAGGGCAAATTACAGAAAAAGTACGTCAA
This sequence comes from uncultured Eubacteriales bacterium, assembly GCA_964416045.1. Lineage (GTDB taxonomy): Bacteria > Bacillota > Clostridia > Oscillospirales > Acutalibacteraceae > CAQBRY01. The sequence goes on from CAYQCM010000019.1 coordinate 14,714, forward strand.
AGACCTTATTCCGTACTGCTTTTTGATGAGATAGAAAAAGCACATCCTGATATTATGAATATACTTTTACAAGTTTTAGATGAAGGAAAAATTACAGATTCACATGGTCGAGTAATAAATTTCGAAAATACTGTTATAATTATGACATCCAATGCCGGAAGTCATGATAAAAACGGTATGGTCGGATTTGGAAAGAGTGATAATGATTTAAGTAAAGAAAAGGCACTTAAGGCGATATCTGAGTTTTTAAGGCCGGAATTTTTAAGTAGGATAGATGAAGTAGTTGTATTTAATAAACTTACGCAGGATAATTTAAAGAAAATATCATGTTTAATGCTTGACGAATATGTAAAGATATTATCTGAATATGACGTTGAATTTAAATATGATGATAGTGCTACGGAAATCTTAGCTAATATGTCTTATGGTGGAAAAAGCGGCGCTAGAGATCTTAGAAATAATATAAGAAAAAATGTTGAGGACGTTATAGCCAATAGAGTAATTTCCAGTGGTGGATTTAACATGAAAACGATCGTTTTAACCGGAGATAAAGAATTAAATTTGTTAATAAAATAAAAATATTTTTTGGTATTGACACCGCGGCGAAATATATGATAGAATATAGTTCGTCGCGTAAGATGCGGGTGTAGTTCAATGGTAGAATTCCAGCCTTCCAAGCTGGCAGCGTGGGTTCGATTCCCATCACCCGCTCCAATGGTGCCATTATTTTTTTTATGCATTTAAAGGTGCTGCTATTTGCGCCAGTAGCTCAGCAGGATAGAGCAACTGCCTTCTAAGCAGTAGGTCAGGGGTTCGAGTCCCTTCTGGCGCGCCATTTCTTTATGGTGGGTATAGCTCAGTTGGTTAGAGCGCCAGATTGTGGCTCTGGAGGTCGTCGGTTCGAATCCGATTATCCACCCCATTTAGTTTAAGTTTATAAATTTTCAGTGGGGTGTAGCCAAGCGGTAAGGCAATGGACTTTGACTCCATCATTCGCTGGTTCAAATCCAGCCATCCCAGCCATAAATTATATGACTCATTAGCTCAGTTGGCAGAGCACTTGACTTTTAATCAAGGTGTCCGGAGTTCGAATCTCCGATGGGTCACCACATACACAATTTAATATTTTTAATTTTTTAGCTTTTTATATTATATTAAAGGCTATTATATTTTTTATTGAAGTACTTTAAATGGTTTCATATTATATTGCACAAACCATAAATAATTTTGGGCAGTGAAAAATAGATAGGAAGAAGTGAAAACTAATCACGAAGAGGTGATTAGA
>CAYQCM010000020.1:0-1589 GCA_964416045.1 uncultured Eubacteriales bacterium
TTTTGAGTAAATCCTCATGTACTCCAACAGCCTCTTCAAGACTTCCTCCATATTTATTTATTTTTTCTACTAAATCAGGTAAAACACTTGATGCTCCATGAAGTACTATTGGAAACTGCGGTAATTTTTTCTGGATTTCTTCCAGTATATCAAATCTAAGCTCTACATTATGTCCCGGCTTAAATTTATAAGCTCCATGGCTCGTACCTATTGCTATGGCAAGGGAATCTACACCTGTTTTATTTACGAAATCCTCAACTTGTGAGGGATCTGTATAAGAAGAATCTTTTTCAGATACATTCACATCATCTTCTATACCTGCAAGTTTTCCAAGTTCACCTTCTACAGTTACGTTATATTTATGAGCATAGTCTACAACTTTTTTTGTAACTTCAACATTGTCATCATAACTAAGACTTGATCCATCGATCATAACAGACGTAAATCCACCGTCTATACAGCTTTTACAAAGTTCAAAAGAATCTCCATGATCCAAATGAAGCGCGATAGGAATATTGGTCTCTAAAGTGGCTGCTTCCACGAGCTTAACTAAATATTTATGTTTCGCATATTTTCTGGCCCCTGCGGAAACTTGTAAAATTACGGGGGATTTCATTTCTTCACAAGCCTCCGTTATACCTTGTATTATTTCCATGTTATTAACATTAAACGCGCCCACAGCATACCCTTCATTATAAGCTTTTTTTAGCATTTTTTTTGTATTTACCAATCCCATTATACTATTCACTCCCAAATAAAAATACATATAATATCTATATCGAATATTATATGTATTATAAATTAAATTAAAAGTATATACTAGTTATTTCTTCTTCTCATAATAAATACCCATATTCCTGCTATTATGACTATTACCGGAAGAGCAACTGCAAAAACGACTCCCAAAATAGCACTGCTTTGAGCATTCATTCCAATAGACTGTCCCGTAAGGGATTTAGATTCTATATTTACTACCTCTTCTTTACGCTCAGAAATTAAACTTAAAAAATTCAGAAAATATGAAGAGTTATTAAGTGAACTTCTTGAAAGCATACTTGAATCTACTGCTGTGACTGATCCAACTAGTGTAAATGTAGATTTTTCATCAGAGCCTTCTTTTTTCTCAGTCGATAAGACCATTGCCGGAATTGGTCCTTTAATTTTTGAATCACTAATATTCCATTTTTCATCGGCATCTTCCGGCATTACGCATGAAGACTCTGAAAATTCAAGAAGTGTTTCAACTTTTTCTTCATTTAAAATTTTAATAGGTCTACTAATCGGCATCGCAACGGGTATAGACTGGCTTTTAAGTTTTTCTGTATACGTCATGCTTACGTAATTCGTAAGTGTATTAAAGAAATTATTTGATGCAAATACCTTAGAAGGATCTGTTTCAAGAACTATTCCCTGCTGAACTTCGATTCCCCAGTCGCTAAGAAGTGAATTTAATTTTTCCGGATTACTCTGGTAAGGATTAATAAAGCATATTACGTTTTTTCCAAAATTACCTTTATTTTGTAAGTAATCCCTAATTTTACTTACAGCTGGTGAGGCACATTCCTGCACTTTACAGTCAAGTATCTAAA
>CAYQCM010000020.1:1599-15629 GCA_964416045.1 uncultured Eubacteriales bacterium
ATCGTCAAGGTCCCTTGCCGGAGCATATATAATAGCTAAATTGGAATCTTCGTCTATATCATCTGTAAGCATGGATTTAGAAACTACGTCATAGTTATTGTTTTTTAGCATTCTTGTAAATGAGTCGGAGGACATCTCTTCAAAACCTGTAAGCATAGTAACTTTTATCTTTTCATCGCTTATAACTCCAATAATTGCTGAAGTCATAGTCTGCTCCGCCTTAGACGATACTATACTCATACCCATATATGACTGCTGAACATCAAAAATATCATTTGCTGAAAGAATTTTATATCTGCCGTTGTCAACGCATTTTACAATTATACCATTATCGCTAAGTTCATCTTCACCGTACGAACTTTTAAGCCCTGGATTTTGTTCAAGATCAACGTACTTTACACTTATCTTATCACTGTACTTAGAATATTCGTTTATAACGCTGTCAGCTTGAGAGAAATAATCTCCATTGGCAACAAAATTTTCTTGGCTGCTAAGTACCGTTATCTCTATCTGCTTATCAAGATTAGATAAATAATCTATAGAATCTTGAGTTAAACTAAAAGCCTTATTTTTAGTAATATCATATTCCCAGGAAAATTTATCCGTACACATTTTAGCCGCAATATTAAGAAGTACTACCGTAACAATTGTTAAAATAGTTATGAACGTATATAAACCGTCATATCTAAATTTAGGATCCTTAAATTTACTCATAATTGATGACCTGTCTAATTTCATATTAATTTTCCCCCCTTAGTTCCATCTCTTTTTTTCTAAAACTCTAGTTGTTAAGAACAGAAAAAGCAAACATACGCTTAGGAAAAATACTATATCTGCTACATTTATAAGTCCTAACGTAAAGCTCTTGTAATGCTTAGAAAATGAAAGATATGAAATTATTTCATGCAAAGTTTTATCAGTAAAGAATCCGGCTAAACCGTCCATTAAAAGTATAAGAAGCGATACAGCATAGCTGGTTATTGCCGATACAACCTGACTCTCCGTCAAAGAAGATAAAAATATCCCAACAGCTATTAAAGCAGCCCCCATTAAAAATAGTCCTATAAAATTACCTATTATTTCTATCCAATTTGGCACTGTATAATAAGCGATAATAAGGCCATAAACTAATGTTATACCTATACCAATTGTATAAACGGCAAGAGCGGAAAAATATTTTCCAAGAACTATCGACCAGGAACTAATTGGAGCTGTAAACAAAGCTTGATCTGTTTTGGCTCTTTTTTCTTCACTGATTAACCTCATAGTAAGTATTGGTATCAAAAATACCGTTATCATAAGTAAATTGGCAAAAACTCCATTAAGACTTGCACTATCAGAAAATAGGGAAGTAGCCCAAAAAAATATTCCACTAAAAAGATAAAGCACAGCTATAAATATATAACCAACTATTGAATTGAAATATGAAGACATCTCCTTTTTAAATATCGCAATCATTACTGTCACTCCTTTGAACACTGGTATTCTCAGCGGTATTTTCTAAACTTTCGTCCGTATTATCGTCGTTTAGAACTTCTTCATCATTTAAAGATTCTTCTTGGCTATCTTGTAAATCTTCCTCAGCTTCATTATACTCACCATCAATTACATTATCTTGCCTACTTGTAAGCTCAATAAATACATCCTCTAAAGAAGGCTCTACTATATCAAATTTTATTATAGGCATATTGTTTTGAGCAAGAGCTTTAAACATTTCTCTTCTTATATCAAAGCCTTTTTCAAAAGTTATGATATACTCATATATATCATCGCCTTTATGGGATATATCATTAATTTCAATTACTCCTTGCACTTCTTTTATGATTTCTTGTACTTTTTGAGTGTCCCCGTCAACTTGAGCTACAATTTTATCAGACATATGTAAAGTTCCGGATAAAAGCTCCGCAGGATTATCCGCTACTATTCTTCCCTTATTAATAACCAAAATTCTACTGCATACAGCTTGAACTTCAGAAAGAATATGAGAAGAAAATATAACCGTATGATTTCTAGACAGACTCTTTATAAGGTTCCTTACACTTATAATTTGTTTTGGGTCAAGCCCAACGGTCGGCTCATCTAAAATTATGACCGGAGGATATCCAATAAGCGCTTGAGCAATACCGATTCTTTGCTTATATCCTTTAGATAATTTTTTAATAGTTCTATTATACACGTCTAATATGCCGACCTTTTCGCATATTTCATTTATATGCTGCTGTTTATTTAACCTTACCTTCTTAAGATCATACATAAAATTTAGATATTCTTTTACAGTCATATCCATATATAAAGGAGGTTGCTCAGGAAGATATCCTATTCTTGATTTTGCTTTTTTAGGTTCTCTGATGATATCAAACCCATCTATCAAAACGGTTCCTTTAGTAGGAGCAATATATCCTGTTATTATATTCATGGTAGTAGATTTTCCTGCTCCATTAGGTCCGAGAAATCCTAGTATCTCTCCTTCATTTACAGTAAAATTGATCTCATCTAAAGCTTTTTTACCTGCATAATATTTTTCTATTTTTTTTACTTCAATCACTATTAAAGACCCCTTCCTAGATATAAATATATAAACAATCTCCCATATCGTTACTTTTAATAACATCCTATGGGAGAAAGAACTTAAAATGAAAACTGACTTTAGTCGCTGGTATATGAAAGAAGCGCTAAATACCTTGCTCTTTTTATAGCGGTAGTAAGTACCCTTTGATGTCTGGCGCAGGTACCGGTAACTCTACGAGGAAGTATCTTAGACCTTTCGGACATAAATCTTTTTAGCTTTGAAGCATCTTTATAATCGATTGCCGCTCCTCTGTCCGTACAAAATTGGCATACTTTCTTACGTCTGCGTCCGCCTCTATGATCTCTTCTATCTTGTCTTTCTGTTCTTTCCGGCTTATCTGACATTGTTTTATTTCCCTCCCTTTATCTAAATAATTAAAATTTTTTCTTAAAATTAAAATGGTAAATCATCATCAGACTGTATTTCCTGAAAATCACTGTCGCTTCCACTTACATAAGCCGCCTGACCTTCTGATTTGCTATTATCCTCAAACTGACCAGAACTATTTGAACTATCTTTCTTGGATCCTACAAAGTGAACATTATTAGCCATAACTTCAAAAGCTTTTCTTTTATTTCCATCTTTGTCTTGATATGTTCTTGTCTGGATAGAGCCTTCGATAGCTATTAGCTGACCTTTTTTAAAATATTTGGAAACAAACTCCGCCGTACTGCGCCATGCTACAATATCTATAAAGTCTGTTTGTCTTTCTTCTCCCGATTTTGCAAACGATCTTCCAACTGCTATATTAAAACTTGTAACGGGGATACTATTGGGAGTATGCCTAAGTTCCGGATCAACTGTAAGTCTACCTACCAATGCTACAACGTTTAACATCTAAAAACTCACTTCCCTTTAGTTTTCCTTTTTTACAATTAATGATCTAAGTATTCCATCTGTAATCTTGCTTATACGGTCAAGCTCAGCTGGAAACTTTGCATCACTTTTAAAACTAAACAATACATAAATCCCTTCAGACTCCTTGTTAATTAAATAAGCAAGTTTACGTTTCCCCCACTTATCTACATTTTCAAGTATAGCCTCTTTCTCGATTAGTTCCTTAAACTTATTAATGATTCCCTCAATGGAATCCTCCGAAAGTTTAGAAGAAATAACGAGCATAAATTCATAAGAATGCTTAATTTCTGTCATAAACGCACCTCCTTTTGGACATTAGACTCTTATTATACATAAGAGTAAGGATGTAGATACCATAAATATGATAAAAACATCCCAAATTATACCACTTATAAAATTAAGAGTCAATATTCAATAAATATACTAATTTTAATATTCCGGTTTTCTCAACAGCTCAAAGTATACTTTAGCAGTTTCAGAATTTCTCCTAAGTTCTCTAGATATTAATTGTTCAGTCTTGAAGAAAAAAGATATAAATTCTTATCTATTTTCACGATTAAATATTTTTACATCTTATAAATAAACTATCCTATTTTTCTATAAAGTATATTTATTATACGTTTTTCTTTCCTTGAAACTTGCACCTGAGTAAGATTCAACACTTTAGCGGTTTTAGACTGAGTCAAACCTTTAAAATATCTGAGCCTTATTAAAGCTTTATCTTGATCACATAAACTTTCAAAAGCCTGAGATAAAAGTATGTTTTCAGATATTTTATCTTCATCAAATTCTATGGGTACATCTGTCTGAGTTCCCCCGTCTTCACTTTCCTCATTATACAAAGTTAGAGACATAGGCGCTCTGGAAACTTCTAATGCTTCTAAAATTTTTTCTGAATCGACCTCAAATTTCTCACATAATTCGCTAATTGTAGGTTGTCTTTCATATCTTAACAAAAATTCTTCACACTCTTTTTTTACCTTAATAGATAAATCTTTAAGCTTTCTGCCGACTTTTATACTGCTATTATTTCTAAACAACTGTTTAATCTCGCCAAAAATAACCGGTACAGCATAAGTAGAAAACTGCAAACCTCTATTTTTATCAAACGAACGCACAGCTTTAATAAGACCTATACATCCAGATTGAAATATATCGTCATAGTCTAGATTTCTATATTTAAATCTTTTTGCACAGGAATGTACGAGTCCTATGTTATCATTTACTATTTTATCTTCATCTTGCATTTTTAGTGGGCCTTCGTATTATGTACTTTTCCAAGGTTACAGTCGTACCCTTTCCTATTTTCGAAACAACTTTTATCTTATCCATAAAACTCTGCATAACAGCGAAACCAAGTCCTGATCTTTCGCTTCCACCGGTTGTAAATAAAGGTTCCATAGCTTGATCCACATCTTCTATACCGCATCCCTTATCACGTATTTTTACTATGATTCTGCCATTTTCATAAATCTTAGACGATATGTAAATTGTACCGAGTTTATTTTTATATGCATGTACAATCGAATTCGTAACTGCTTCTGATACAGCCGTTTTAATATCAGCAATTTCATCAATAGTAGGGTCAAGTTGAGCCACAAACGCCGAAACAGCAGTTCTTGCAAATCCCTCATTGTATGATCTGCTTAAAAAATTTAAATTCATCTCATTTATAACATTAACCATAAAAAATTATCTCCCCTTAATTTAAAATATTCCAAGCTTCATAAGTCCGGATAGCTTGACCATTCTTTCAATTCTCTTTGGTATATTTATTACCTTAAGTTTTCCTCCATTAGTTACCATAAGTTTATACCTTCCCATTATTAGGCCTATTCCTGAGCTATCCATAAACTGTACTTTTTCAAAATCCAAATTTGTAAGTTTTGGCCCCTTAGAAGAAATATTTTCATCTATTTTCTCTCTTATATCTTTTGCCGTATGATGATCTATATCTCCCTCTATGAAAGCCGTCAAAATACCATCGCTAAATTCTATTCTGACACCCATCCGTTTTCACCTACTATTATACTGATTTTTTAAAATATTAAAGTATTTTAAGCATAAAATATAAAATTCTCTTATTCTTTTTTAGAATAAGAGATAATTAATTTTTCTTTTGTAAAATTCCGTCGAAAAAATAAATTATTATATTAAAAATTTTAAAATTGTAAATTACTAATTTTTATTCTCCTATGGAGTCTTATACCTTTAAAAGCATTTTATAATTTTTCAATATTCTTAATTTCCGATTCTATTTTTAAAATCTTACTTTCAAGTTCTAAAACTGTATTTTTAATATTATTAATAACATTTTCCGGCGCTTTGGACACAAATTTTTCATTACAAAGTTTAAGCTTAGAACTTTCTAAATACTTTTTAGTATTTTCAAGCTCTTTGTTCATCCTTTTAACTTCTAAATCTTTATCAATAAGCTCTTTAAGGGGAATATATATTTTTGCAAAACTTGTAAGTATAACGGCGCAGTTTTCAATATTAAAATCGTTTCCAAACTTTAAGTTATCTGAGTAGGAAAGCTTCTTTATAGTATTTTTATACTCTTTTAAATTTGAAAATTCTTCAGACAAATCAATATATACAGACGTCTTTTTATTCTGAGGTACATTCATTTCCGCGCGTCTGTTTCTAATTGATCTTATAATCTCTATCATCCTTACAACTATATCTTCAGAATTCTTAAAATTAAAATTTTCATTATATTCAGGAAACTTAGATATCATTATGGACTTCTCACTTTGAGGAAATGACTGCCATATTTCTTCCGTAATAAACGGCATAAAAGGGTGCAAAAGTTTTAATGTACCACTCATAATCCAGACTAAAACTTGTTTATTGCCAATGCAGTCTTTCGGATTTTCTAAAATATTGATCTTAGAAAATTCTATATACCAATCACAAAATTCATCCCATATAAAATCGTATAACTTTTGAAGTGCAAGACCAAGCTCAAATTTTTCAATATTTTCTGTTACTTCAAGCGATATATTATTAAACCTACTAATTATCCATTTGTCAGTCTCGCTTAAGTCACCCGGAATTTCATTTTTTACATCTTGACCTTCTAAATTCATATGAATAAACCTTGCTGCATTCCATATTTTATTAGCAAAGTTTCTGCTTGAAAGTACTTTTTCATCAGAAAACCTCATATCGTTTCCAGGACTGTTCCCCGTTGCCAAGGTAAATCGTAATGCGTCCGCGCCGTACTTTTCGATAATTTCAATTGGATCCACTCCGTTTCCCAAAGACTTAGACATTTTCCTTCCCTGAGAGTCTCTTACAAGACCATGTATAAATACATTCTTAAACGGTATTTTGCCAGTTACCTCAAGGCTACTGAAAATCATCTTAGATACCCAGAAAAATATAATATCATATCCGGTTACTAACGTATCGGTTGGGAAAAAGTGTTTAAATTCGTCCGTTTCATCAGGCCATCCGAAAACTGAAAACGGCCACAAAGCAGATGAAAACCATGTGTCTAATGTGTCTTCATCCTGAACTATATTTTTACTTTTACATTTAGAACATTCTTTAGCAGGATCTTTAGATACGGTAATTTCTCCACAGTCACTGCAATACCAGGCAGGTATTCGATGTCCCCACCAGAGCTGACGCGATATGCACCAATCCTTTACGTTTTCCATCCAATGATAATATATTTTGCTAAACCTCTCGGGTATAAATTTTACATCCCCATTTTTCACACAATCTATTGCAGGTTTAGCAAGAGGTTTCATTTTCACGAACCACTGCGTAGATACCCTCGGCTCTATAACAGACGAACATCTATAACAGCTGCCAACATTATGCTTCAGATCTTCTGTTTTTAAAAGAGCTCCCGATTCTTCCAAATCGCTTACTATTTTTTTCCTTGCTTCATATCTGGAAAGACCCTGATACTTACCTGCTTCATCGTTTAGTACTGCACTTTCATCCATTATGTTAATTACAGGCAAATTATGTCTAAGACCCACTTCGAAGTCATTAGGATCGTGAGCGGGAGTGATTTTTACAACCCCCGTTCCAAAATCCATCTTTACATATTCATCGGATACTATTGGTATTTCACGCCCTACAAGAGGTACTATTACCTTTTTGCCTATTAAATGTTTAAATCTTTCATCATCCGGATGTACTGCCAAAGCAGTATCGCCAAGCATAGTTTCGGGTCTGGTTGTAGCTATAACTACGAACTCATTACTTCCAAGTATTTGATATTTTATATGCCAGAAATTGCCTTGTTTCTCTTCAAAATCAACTTCTGAGTCAGATATAGACGTTAAGCATTTCGGGCACCAATTTATAATACGCTTACTCCTATATATAAGCCCTTTTTCATAAAGTCTTATAAAAAATTCCGATACGGCTCTGCTGCACCCTTCATCCATAGTAAATCTTTCATGAGTCCAGTCGCAAGAACATCCTATTTTCTTAACCTGCTCTGATATGAAACCACCGTATTCTTCTTTCCACTTCCATGCTCGGTTTAAAAATTCTTCTCTTCCAATATCTTCTTTTTTTATACCTTCTTTTCTCATTTTTTCAGTAATTTTAGCTTCTGTAGCTATAGCTGCATGGTCAGTTCCCGGAACCCACAGTACATTATATCCCTTCATCCTTTTAAACCTTACCAGTATGTCTTGAAGAGTATCGTCTAAAGCATGACCCATATGTAATTTTCCCGTGATGTTCGGTGGGGGCATCACTACGGTATATACTTCTTTAGAATCATCTATATTACTTTTAAAAAAACCACTGCATTCCCAAAAATCACAAAGTTTCTTTTCAACATCTTTGGGGTCATAGATCTTTCCCAGTTCTCTACTCACCATAATTACCCTCCATTTTAATATCAATTAAATAAGAATTATCCCATAATTAAAGCATGAAGTCAATTTACAATATATAAAATGCACAATATTAAATAAATATTAGTAAAGCATCGAATTACAATAAAAAATGATATATAATCAATTTATTTTAGTTATAAGAGGTAAAATTATGAAAAAAATTTGCTATATATTATCTTTATAAATATTAATTGGAATCATATTAATACCAAGCTACAAGGCCGATACTAGTGTAAAACATCCTAACTCTGTTGAATTAACAAACAAGATCTCTTCCATTAAAAAAATAAAACCAAAAAGAATATAAAACCGGCAATCGGTGTAACCGCCGCAATCGGAACATTAGTGGGCGCGTTTTTTTATAATAAAAACTAAAATGACAATTTACCAGTTGATAATATGCAAAACCAACGCCGAAATGAACCCTTTCTTATACCCATGAATATGAACTATAATGGACGAGGATTTGCATACGACGCAAACGGTATAATAGAACAACAGGAGCAAGTCCTAGAATACGATATTTTTTTGATGACGATTTTCCAGAAGAAATCAATAACCGTTATTTTCAGCCACAAAACATTGTAAATAATCATCAGATAAATATATTAATTGCAGAAGAATACGTTACTAGAGAATATGATAATGTAAAAAGACAATTTAATGGTGATAAAGATATAATGAAATTAAAGAACGTGGTTTTATATGGTTCATATTTTCAAACTTCACCTGTTTTTAAATGTGGTGATACCACCGTAAAATTTCAAATATTTACAACTCCAAGCATACTGCTTCCAGGTTCTGAAGAAAGAAAATACAGAATCAATAATATAAGAAATTCGCATAGAAACATTATTTTTTTTGACTCAGAAGATTTAAATATAGAATTAATTTTTCAATATATTCAATTATGTAGAAAAACTGAAAATCCTTATATAATACTTGCCCCTATAATAAATCAAAATTATCAAGCCCGTTGCCTTAATAACATAAAACAAATAAAAAATTTATTCCCTGATATAAAAGTTTGTGAAAATTTTATATTAAAATCTAATAAATATGGGCAAATAGAATGTGGATATTTTGATCAACAATCTGTAGACAATGTAAGACATGAGATTTTAGATTTAAATCTGTTTTTTTAATAAATTAAAATAGTATGGTTTCTTTTAAGATAACATACTTAATATTTATTTTTTTAAATATACCCTATATCACTAAATCACACTATTTAATATACATATAATAAAACTACATCATTAAAAATTTATTAACTTCAGATTTTATAAACATAAGAGCTTTTTCCGGTCCCATTTTGTTTAAAACATCTTCTGCCTGTTTTAAAATGGCAGGTCCTTTTGATATCATTAAAGTTATTTCTCTTACTTTTTTATCATATTTTTGATAGATTTGAATATCTTTAAGAATAGCTTTCATTTTTTGATTTAAAACATTATTTTCAAACTTTATAAGGGTTTGTAGTGCATTATCTTTCGAATAAAAGAATATTCTGTCAGCCAATTTATGATTTTTTATATCTTCACGGACTTCATCAAAATTTTGATCTGGAATAATTGGATTTGCTTTGGCAAACTTATCAACACGTTCAAACATATGTTTATCATGTAATTTAAGTCTTTTTACAAATGCATCGTGTTCTTTGTTAGCATCTTGAAGCCATTTTTTACATTGTTCATCGTCCGGAGCTTTTTTAGGTTGTTTGTATAGATTAATATACTTATAAAATATAGGCGACCACGAAGGAACTTTTTATAATATTATTAATAAAAAGTCAATATATTTGTGAAAAATATGGTCATTTAAACAATAACGTCCTATTAAAAATTCTTAATACAACTAACATAATGTACGATATAAAGGATGCTATCGTAATAAAATATTTAAATTTTTAAAACCATGGATATTAAAATTAATGTCTTTGCCCATAAAATGAGTTTTAACGGAAATGTAGTTTTCATTTATATTATAAGTCAAAAAAGGTATATTTTCGCCAAATGCAATATACCTAATGTTTTTCTCCACAATTACAAATCCACAAAATAAACTAAGAACTAAAAAAGTAGAACCCATTGAAACCAGAAAATATTTTAAACTAATACCATCTTTCATACACGTCATCCTTACTTCTTTAAATCACTGAGCAAATTGGAAAGAGATTTTCCAAACATTGCTCCGGTATATACCGCCTCTTCTAAAGTATTTACGTCGCTTCCAATCTCCACTAATAAAGACCCCGGGGTAATATTCATATTATATTTAACACAAGAAAAATTAAGGGGTCTGGTAATCCCAGGAAACATACTCTCACAATATTTTTGAAGTCTTAATGAAAGTCTTAAATTCTTTTGCCAATTAGGAAATCCCAAAGTACCGTCCCTATCGCATCCGGATATAATCATAAGCTGAGCCGCTTTTTGTCCATTTATGACGCACGTCGGTTTAACTTTCCCGTTTTCTCGGCTTCCCATACTATCCCTGTGCACATCTATAACAACTTGAATAGATGGATTTTCTTTAAGATTTTTCTCTATAGTCTTAGCTGCTCTGGAATAAGATCCGTTATAAGTAGGTGTATCGTGAGCCGTTAGATCATGAATTACGTTAATACCGCTTTTTATTAACTGTTGTGCTATTTCGTCTCCAACCCTTACTACGTTTTTATTATTGTCATTAGTACGGGGATAAAAACTTTCATAAAAGAAACCCTTATCTTCCATTAAATATGATTCAGACGTATGAGTATGAATAATAAGAACCTGAGGCTTGTCAGTGCAAGTAATATTTATTTCAGGCTCCTTATTAATTTCTTGAGCAATATTGATCTCATATCCGGTAGTATTTTTTATATAAAAATTTTCGTATTTAAGCCCACTGGAGCTAAATTGACTTTCAATAATTTTATATTTCTTTTCATTTGGATCATGGGACTCGTCATCATAAGGTATTTCTTTTTTAGGTATAATTTCAGGCTTTGTACTTTTAATAGTGTCTAAACTTTCATTTTTATTTAACTTTATTTCTTCAAAACGTTTTTGCTTTCTCTCAATACTCAAATTATCAATAAGACTATATTTCCCAGAAAAAATAAGCTTTCCCCGAGGAAGTATAAACTTAGCCGCAAGAAGATTTATATCCTCTTTATCAAAGATAAAAAATAACTTGTCTATCCTTAAAAAAATACAATAAAAAGCTAAAAAGGAAGAACAAAAAAACATGATAAGTGATAAAACATTAGAAATCCTTTTTTTTCTGATAACATTCAATCTGATTTTACCTCCCATTATATTTCGAGAAGCACAATAAATTTATATATAATTATTTATGAATATTACCGTTAATTTATTACTGAATTTTTATATTATTAATAAATTTAGATTGAATTTTTAATGCAAACATAATATAATACCATTTCACCTAATAATTATTTGAAAGAAATTTAAAGTGTGGACTGTAGCTTTATTAAAAAACATTTAAAACATTTTTAGCAACAATATTAATTTCAATTACTCCAACGTATGCATTTGCACACCAAGAAAAAACAACTGAACACACAAACAATGGATCACTCAATGGAAACACAAGAACAACACAGACAGAGGGAGACTTTGATCGTTGGTCACCTCTGAGAGACACAAATGGTAACTATATATTTTCAGGTACATTAGGGGATATTTGCATACTAATAATCATGGACAATCGAGGACATATAGACCTTACAACACCCGGCACAGAAGATCCCATGTTAAATGATTGGCTTACATGGAGTTGCCCTTATGACCATCCCTATCTTAGTAGTCATAATTTATCCCTTCATGAAAAAATGACTGTAACTATAAACGTCAGAGCGATTTTTCGACTAGCAAATTATATAGTCGAAACAGTACATAACACCCATGTATAGAACAAAACAAATATAATCTTCGTTTTTCGTAGTTTAATTCAAAAATACGAATTACTATATCATAAAATCACCACTAAGATACAAGGGACTGCAAATCATCAGGAGAAAAATCAGGATGAAGCGCACAATTTATAGACATACCTATAAGTAAAGAAGCTCTTTTTATTAGCAAATCTATCTCCCTTGGAGTTACTATCATTGTTTCAGCATTAGGATATGAAATGTCTTTTTTATTTCTAGAATCTTTAGTATGTTCATAAAGAATATCGTTTGCAAGGGTAGATGCGTCTACTACCGTCGGAGTTCCAATACCAATAACCGGT
Organism: uncultured Eubacteriales bacterium; assembly: GCA_964416045.1. Lineage (GTDB taxonomy): Bacteria > Bacillota > Clostridia > Oscillospirales > Acutalibacteraceae > CAQBRY01. Next base: position 14,146 of record CAYQCM010000020.1, read on the forward strand.
ACCCCTAAAGTTTCCTCATTTATTAACGGGCGTTTATTTCCAACCCCCGCTCCAGGGGAAATACCACTATCGGAAATTTGTACCGTGCATCCAAGTCTTGATAAACTTCTTGAAGCCAAAGCATCAATTACAATCACACAACTCGGTTTTAGATCTTTTACTATGCTTGAAATAAGCTCCACAGCCTCAATACCTGTTTGTCCTAAAACCCCGGGCGACAAAACGGAAACAGGTCTTAAATTTTCAAGCCCTAATGACTTCGATATTTCTCCTGATATATGTCTTGTTGCTAAAATACTATTAGTTGCTTTGGGGCCAAGCGCATCAGGTGTGATTTCCAGATTTCCAAGTCCTATAACAAATGCAAGCCCTTCTTTTGGTATTAAATTTTTAATTTCATCAGATATAATTTTTATTCTCTCGTCTGAGGCTCTAAAATACTCAGTTAAAGTAGGCATCTCAACAGTAACATACTTGCCTAATGGCTTACCTAATTTATCTGATATTTCTTGATTATCTATTAGCACTCTGCTTACAGTTACATCGCCAAACTTATACTCATCGCTGCTAATATTTATAGACCCTTTTTTGCTCTGTATAGATTCTATCGCTAAATCGGTACGAAAATTCATAATATTCAACCCCCAAAAATATTATTTGTATGTACAGGATTTATATACTAACAAATTCAATATAAATATTACTTACAAATTATAAATAGGGCGATTTTTAATATTGACTTAATATTATATTTATATTATAAATTAGTTGTATAGAAAACAAATTATTATTTAAGAGTGTAAACAAATACCAACAATTCCAGAATCCATACAGGTACATTTACAAACTATAACTGCTACTGCTCTTTCCTTCGTAATTGCAATTGGTTCAACAATGTTTTTTACATCAAAAATTCAAAAAAGAATAGACAGAAATAACCATCCACAAATAATTGCGGGCGTAAATGGAAGGCCTGTAGAAGGTAATATTAAAAAAATCGATACTAATGGGTATATATATGAAGTTGCTTTATCTCCAGAAGAAAGAAATTCATTATGCGAAAAATGCAGAAGGGCAGTAGCTTCTGAGAGTCTCGGAGCTTATGAAACAACGAGTATCAGAGGGGATGAAAAAGCAAGATTGAGAGGAGATATGCAAGTTTTATTTGGCACCTCACAATATATGAGAATATTTGACAGAAATTTCAGTGGAAGAGAATTAAAGGCACGTGATATATTATGCAGAAATTCTTTGGAAAATTTAGATCCTCTGGAATTTAGACTAGACAATAGGTTGTTAAATATATCAAATGAAACTAAAACTTCAGCTATTCAAGAAGAATAAGCTAAATTTGTAATAAGAAGAGGCATTCTAAAAAGGAATCCTGCTCAACCTCAACAACAAAATTCATAAAGCAATTATCATATAGAAAAAACTCAGGTATATATAAAATATAACCTGAGTTTTAATTTTTTTATTTTTTC
>CAYQCM010000021.1:0-15584 GCA_964416045.1 uncultured Eubacteriales bacterium
TTCGGAAAACCTTTTTGGGGAAAAAATAAAGTTCGTCACTTCCTTCTATCCAATATATATCATGGCTCTTAATATAGCAGATGGAATAGATAATGTTGAAGTCGTAAATATGTCTGAAAGTCATACGGGATGTCTGCACGATTTTCAAATTCAGCCTGAGGACTTAAAAAATATAGAAACTTCCACTGCGTTTATTATAAATGGCGCGGGTATGGAACCATTTACCGAAAAAATACTTAGAGAAAATCCAAATATAAAAATTGTAGATTCAAGTAAAAACATAGAACTAATACCCTCAGAAAACCATGAACATCAACATCACAAAGAAGATCACGATGATGGCCATCATCATGAATATAACCCACATATTTGGGTTTCTATAAGCAATTACATTAAGCAGGTAGATAACATTACTGATGAAATTATAAAGTTAGATCCAAAAAATTCAGCTTCCTACGAACTAAATCGAAATACATATAAAGAAAAACTAAATACACTTAAAAATCAAATGCATGAAAAAATAGATAATCTTCCTAATAAAAATATAGTCACATTCCATGAGGCATTTCCTTATTTCGCTAAAGAATTTTCTTTAAACGTCATAGGCACTATAAATCAAAACCCTCATAGTGAACCTAGTGCAAAAGAAATATCGAATACCATTAATATAATAAAACAAAACAATGTAAAATCTCTATTCGTTGAACCTCAATATTCAGATAATCTGGCTAAAAATATAGCTTCTGAAACAAATTCCAAAATATTTGTACTAGACCCCGCAGTCACTGGAGATAATCACAAGGACAATTATATAAATACTATGGAAAAAAATATGAAAACTTTAGTAGAAGCACTATCTTAAAATATAATATTGAGGAGGTAAACCTTTGTAGATTTTTAGTCTCGAGGGATTATGTTATGAATAGATGTCATTGCAGCGTAAAAATACACAACTTAAGTGTTAAAAAAAATAATCATATTATTTTAAATAATATATCCTTTACAGTAAATCACAGCGAAATACTTGCCCTCATTGGTAAAAATGGAGCCGGTAAAACTACCCTTTTAAAAGCTATTATCAATAGTATATCTCACAATGGAATAATAGAATTTTTTAATTCAGAAGGTAAAAAAATTTTGAATCCTAAAATAGGTTACGTTCCCCAACGCCTTGGATTTGACAAAAATACTCCTATGACAGTACTTGATTTATTTTGTTCTAATTCTAAAAATATGCCAATTTGGCTCGGTCACAGCAAAAAAAGAGTAGAAAAAGCTAAAGAGATGCTAAAAAAAGTCGGGGCGGAAAGTCATATAAATAAACCCCTCGGGACACTTTCAGGCGGAGAACTTCAAAGAGTACTACTGGCATTTGCCCTTGACCCTATGCCAGACATACTCCTGCTTGATGAACCTTTATCAGCCGTTGATAGAAAAGGGGTCGGAAAACTTTATAGTGTATTAATATCCATGCGCGAAGAATACCATATGCCAATAATATTAGTCTCTCATGATCTTGGACAAGTTTATAAATATGCTAATACGTTTGTACTTATTGACAAACACGTAATCGAAACGGGTAAGGCAAAAGATATGTATAAGAGTAAAAAAATAAGAGAAATATTCGGTTTTGACCCCTCTGAAAGTGGTGATATTATTTGATAGAGTCTGTGTACTTAATTATAGAGAAACTTTTTCCCTTTTCATGGATGGAATTTAGCTTCATGAAAAATGCATTTATAGCAATATTTCTTATATCTCCGCTTTTTGGCATTGTCAGTACTATGATAGTTAATAATAAAATGTCATTCTTTTCTGATGCCTTAGGCCATTCTGCTCTTACCGGTATAGCCCTTGGAGTAATGCTTGGCATCGATAACTATATTATATCTATGATGGCATTTGCTATAATATTTGCTATTGGAATATCAACCATAATTAATTCCGAAATATCCTCATCAGACACAATTATCGGAGTTTTTTCTTCCGCAGGAATATCCCTGGGAATAGTAATATTATCATGCAGAGGAGGTTTTTCAAAATATTCCAGCTACCTAATTGGTGACATACTTTCAATAACTAAGCAAGAAATAACATCTCTATTTATTATATTGATAACTGTAATATTTATATGGTTTATATCTTTTAATAAATTAATAATGTCAAGTCTAAATAAAGAATTAGCCCTCAGTAAAGGAGTAAACGTAAAACTTTATAAAAATATTTTCGTTATTCTTATTGCTTTGATTGTTACAATATCACTTAAATGGGTAGGAATGTTAGTTATAAATTCATTACTGGTTTTACCTGCTGCGTCGGCAAAAAATATTTCTAAAAATATTAAATCCTATCATATAATATCCGTCCTTTTCTCAATGATTTCAGGTATTTCAGGACTAATTATTTCTTATTATATAGGTACTTCCGCAGGAGCAAGTATAGTTATTATTTCTTCAGTAATATTTTTTATAACCTTTTTTATTGCTATTAACCAAAATAATAATTACAAATAGTTCTAAATTACATTAATCAAGGAGTTTATATGAAAAAATTTTTTTCTTACATAACTTTATTGTTTTTTATCCTATCTCAAACTTATTTCGCACTCCCTCCTATTCAGATGTCCGCAAAAAACTCATTCAAAGAATTAGGAAGATCAGAAGCCTACTATGAAGTAATCATTAATAGAAGGGGAACTTTGTACAAATTCGTTCATGATCACGCTATGAAAAAATATATTTCCGCAAGAGACAGATGTGAAGAACATCAGCATATATACATACAAAAATTAATAGGCCACAGATTTAGATTTACCAGAGAAGATTATAAAAATCCTCTGGTCAAATAAGCTTCACAACTTTTTGAAGAAATCAAATTGTACTTTATGTACAGACGCCTAATTAAAAAGACCCCGGATATTTATCAAAAATTATTAGATAGAAGTCAAAATATAGAGGAAATTCACAGACTGTCTAACCCTAACTTTATAAAAAATAAATTTGTATAAAAGTTTAAAACCACAGATTTTACCTGTGGTTTTTATTAAATATTATATTTACATCGAAAATAAATCCAATATTTTATTGCCGCCACTACAATTTAATTTGCCATTTTTCCCTAACTTTGTTTGCAATACGTTGTCAGATAAAACATTGAAAGATATCCCAAAGTACAAATTATTTTAATTGTGCCTTCATAAACAGAACCCGAAATTTCCAAATCGGCAATTTTATACATCAGTTTATATGTCCCTCGGATTTTCAGGATTTGTACGCATTATAGAATAATTTGTACAATTACTCCTTTTTTCCAGCTCTTCCCTTAAATGTTCGTCTTGAAAAGGACTGCTTTTCCCAATGACAAATATCTTATTAACATGTGGAGAATAGTTATTAATAAGATTGAAATAAAAGTCATTAATATCTTCAAGAGGATTGCCACTAAATCCATCAATACAGAATGTAATAGCATTAACACCACGTAAATGTTCGGTAAGCTGATCCATAAATTGACACCCCTCATATATATGCCAACCATTAATCTGATAATCTTCATTATTACAATTTAATATAGAATATGAAGTATTTGCAAACTCCATCGGATTTGCCATACCGCAAATCTCATTACTTCGATTGTCCATTTCCTTCATTTTGTTAATAATTGAAAATCTACCAATTTCGGTATTACCCATAAACATTACCGAGAAATTTATTCCTATAGGATATGCAAAATAAGAATAGAAATTTGTAAATGCAATAGATATTATACAAATTAACGATATGATTTTTTTAAAACTCATAATTTTCTTCTTATTATAATTTAATATTATTATAATCATATAATTAATAATCTAAATTAATGTCAAAATATTAAAAAGTATAAGCACCACTAAAATATTTTAGCAGTGCTTATAAATTTCACTATAAACTAAACCTTAATTACAGCCACATCCGCCGCAACCATTTCCGCAGCCACAATCGTCGCCACCGCAGCAGCATAAAAGAACTATGATGATTAAAATGATCCAGCAGCAGTTGCCGCCACCAAAAAGATTATTACCACACATTGTAAGAATTCCTCCTTTTATAGTTTACATTAATATACTATTTTAAAGCCTTAAATTGTGTTACAATTATCTTCTAAAAATTTTTTAGTAATGTTATTTAATAAATTTCTTTTACCATTATATTCTTATTATACAAAATATTATAAAAAATAGTTGTATTGGCATTATCTCATTGATATAATGTGATGTGTGGGCGTAGTAAGCTTATAAAATATTAATTTTTATATTTATAAGCATTTAATATCTATTAAGCTAAGCGATCTTTTTCGCTTAATTTATCTCATAATTTTACGCACTAATCATATTAATTTTTAAAAGGAGTGATTTTTTTAAGAAGTCAAGGTATGTATCATCAGACTAAGCGCATATTTTCATTTTTAACGATAAAGGAGTAATATCTAATGAGCGAAACACAAAGTGAAAAAACTGTTAAACCTGAGTTTAACAAAATTCAGTCTGTGCTCTGGCCAGTACACGGGTATGAGATGAAAAAGTTCCTTCCTATGAGCATATTAATGTTCTGCATTTTATTCGTATACACCATGGTTAGAGACCTAAAGGATGTTTTTATTCAAAAGTATGCTATATGCGGTGGAACAGAACTTATTCCTGTTCTTAAATTATGGTTTGTTATGCCGGCAGCATTTTTGGTAGTTATGCTTTTTACCTTTTTAGTAAATAAATTTGGAACTAAGAATACATTTTACATAATGGTAAGTATATTTATGGCATTTTATATAATATTCTTATTCGTCCTTTTTCCAAACGCAGATTCTTTACATTTAAGTGCAGAAAAAGTAAAAAGTATGCAACAGTCTGCACCCGGATTATTCTTTTACATAATACCATGCCTTACTAACTGGTCTTACACACTATTTTATATTTTTTCCGAGATTTGGGGAACAATGGCTATATCTTCTTTGTTTTGGCAGTTTGCTAACCAAATCACGAAGAAAAATGAAGTTAAAAGATTTTTTGGTCTATATGCATTGATTGGTAATATTGGAGTATTTTTATCTGGTACTGCTCTTCATGAAATGTCAAAAGTAAGTGGAGAAGCTTTTGATAAAAATGTTAAAATATTAATCGGAGCTTGTATATTTTTCTGCATAGCAACAATGTCTACATATTACTACATACAAAGTGTAATTATGACAGATCCAAGATTCTACGATCCATCAGATGTAAAAGTTGCTAAGAAAAAAGTAAAAATTGGTATGATGGACGGCATCAAATTCTTATTTACATCACCATATTTACTACTAGTTTGTGTTCTAGTTCTTGCTTATGGTATTTCTATTAACTTTACAGAAGTCGTATGGAAAGAACAAATGAGAGCAACTCTTACAAATGCAAATGATTATAGTGGTATGATGGGTAGACTTTCTCAATTCACAGCTATATTTACAATAACAGCTACGCTCTTAAGTACAAATATCTTAAGAAGATTTAGTTGGAAAATAAGTGCTATAATTACCCCTATGATGATGTTACTTCTCGGCGGATCATTCTTTGCACTTATAGTATATGGAAAAATGGGCGGAACATATTTATTTGGTATATCAGTGCCGTTCCTTGCAATATGGATAGGACTTTTCGTAGATGCACTCGTAAAGAGCGTAAAATACTGCTTATTCGACTCAACAAAGAGTATGGCATATATACCTCTTGATGCAGATACAAGAGTTAAAGGTCAAGCTGCAGTTGAGGTAATTGGAGGACGTGCAGGAAAAGCCGGTGCTTCTGCTATAAATTACACATTAACAAATGTTATTTCTGTAGGAAGCAAAATTTCAGCTCACTTAGGTATTATTATTCCTATATTCGCTATAACTGTTGTTGGATGGTTAATGTCGGTTATAGGACTTAGCAAAAAGTATGAAGAAAAAGTAGCCGAGCAAAGTAAATAATTTATTATAGAAAATTAAAAAATAATCCGTACATAAATATTTATATACGGATTATCTTTTGTTAAATTAAAAATTTAGTATAATACTTTAATATTATATCACAGCAAATACATTTAAACCATTATTCAATGATACTTTCATAGCTAAAATAGAAGTTCCATTGCTTAAATAGTTTGGACGTTGGTCTCCCGGTGTTAAAAATTTATTTATCAATTCTTCAGTATATTCCCTATTTAACGGGCAAGGTATACGAACCTATTTCTGAAAAATCAGAAATTTTTTTCAAATCAATATCTAAGCCTCTAATTTTAGCTATCTGAACAAATGTAGGTGAACGATTTTCTAAAGGTAATCTGTTAAATAAATCCAACATCCTTGTACGCCAATTTTCAACCGGTGCTACACTTTGTATTAACTGTCCATTTATACAAGATGATTTATATTCTACATTCAATCTAAATATTTGATTTCTTATTTGGATCACATCATCTCCAGGTGGAACAGCTAGCGCTGAATTATTAAATCCAATTTTGCACATCCCTAATAAGGAAATAGCTAATGCTGCAGATAAAAATTTTTTATTCATGCTTATACTCCTATATCTATCATTAATTTTTATAAATAACATTAATTAATATACTACAACAAGCTAACAAGTCAATACAATTTATATAATACTAGATAAATATATAAAATAAATTAAAATGGACGCAAATTACATACTCTTTTGCTAAAACAAATATATTAAATCCTCAGCTATTTTTTATGCAATCCTTTAAATCCATCTTTTAAAAGTACAGATCTATTAAAAACTAGTTTTTCTTTTGTACTATCTTTGTCTAAACAAAAATATCCTGTTCTCATAAATTGATAAGGCTCCGAAACCTTAGCATACTCTAAAAAATTCTCAAATTTACATCCTCTAAGAATTTCTAAAGAATTAGGATTTATATTATTTATAAAATCCTCTTCCTCTGATTCAGGGTTTGGTGATAAGAATAGATTTTCGTAAAGTCTTATCTCACCATCTAAACAGTTCTTTGAGTCTACCCAATGAATTGTACCTTTTATTTTTCTCCCGTCGGAGGCCACTCCACCACGGCTACCCTTATCATATTCCGCATAAACTTCTATTATCTCTCCTGATTCATCCTTTTTACATCCCGTACATTTAACTATATATGTTGATTTCAGTCTTACTTCACCTCCAGGAAAAAGTCTAAAATATCCTTTCGTAGGACTTTCCATAAAATCTGTTTTTTCAATATATAGTTCTCTTGAAAATGTTATTATCCTTTTTCCTTTGGACTCGTCATTAGGATTATTTTCTATTTCAAATTCTTCTACTTTATCTTCAGGATAGTTAGTTATAATGAGTTTTAATGGTTTTAGGACTACCATAGCTCTATTAGCTTTTATATTAAGGTCTTCCCGTAAACAATGCTCTAAAAAACTATAATCTACCGTACTTATGACTTTGGATACCCCTATTCTATCACAAAAATTACATATGGACTGCGGTGTATATCCACGTCTTCTAAGACCACTTATAGTTGGCATCCTCGGGTCATCCCAGCCTGACACAATTCCACTTTCAACTAATATTCTAAGTTTTCTCTTACTCATAACGGTATAGTTTATACCCAGTCTTGCAAATTCTATTTGTCTTGGCTTACATTCGCAATCAATATTATTAACTACCCAATCATAAAGAGGACGATGATCTTCAAATTCTAAAGAGCAAAGAGAATGTGTTATTCCTTCAAGAGCATCTTCGATTGGATGAGCATAGTCATACATTGGATATATACACCATTTATTACCAGCTTTATGATGATAAGCTCTATTAATCCTATAAAGTACCGGGTCTCTCATGTTGAAATTTCCGGAAGATAAATCAATCTTGGCTCTAAGAGTCATACTTCCGTCTTGAAATTCTCCGTCTCTCATACGTCTAAACAAATCTAAATTTTCTTCTATTGATCTATCCCTGTAAGGACTAACGGCAGGTTTTTTTAAATCACCTCTATTATCCCTTACCTCTTGAGCAGATAAACTACACACATATGCTAAGCCTTTTTTTATAAGACAAACAGCAAATTCATACATCTTTTCAAAATAATCCGAAGCATAATAAAATCTATTCTGCCAATCAAATCCAAGCCATTTTATATCCTCTTTTATAGATTCTACATAAACCGTATCTTCCTTAGTGGGGTTAGTATCATCCATTCTTAAATTACAAAGTCCACCAAAATTTCTTGCCATACCAAAATCTATACATATCGCTTTTGCATGACCTATATGAAGGTATCCGTTCGGTTCGGGAGGAAATCTTGTATGTACCTTTTTCCCATAGAACCTTCCTCCTTCTGAAATGTCATCTTTAATATAATCGTATATAAAATTACTACTCTCACTACTATCATCACAAATAATATTTTCCGCCATATTACCTATCTCCTTCATTTTCGAGCTTATTTATACCAAAATCTATTCTATTTATTGATTCATCTTTTCCAAGTATGTCAAGTATCTCCACAGCTCCACCCGGTGTTACTAATTTCCCAGATACAGCTATCCTTACCGGCCACATTAAAGTACCGTTTTTCAGTTCCATCTCCTTAGCCATATCTATAAATAAATCATGTATAGACTCATGATTCCAACTATCAAGTTTTAAAAGTCTTTCTTTTACTTTTTTAAGAACAAAAAGTGAATTTTCTAAATTGGTTTTACTTTTTTTATTTACAAATAAGTCTATTTTATATTCAGGAAGTGACTGAATAAAATCAATCATATCGGGTATCTCGGAAAGTTTGGTAACTCTGTTTCTTATTGTTTTTACAATTTTTAAATAATCCATATTACTACTGGAAATAGATTTTTTTATATATGGTAAAAAAAGGTGCAAAAGGTCGTCGTCACTTTTTGCTTTTATATATTCCTGATTAAACCAGCTTAATTTATTATAATCAAACACAGAAGGAGATTTATTTATCCTATCGATAGAAAAATTTTTTATTAAATCTTCAAGAGAAAATATTTCTCTATTATCGTTTGGACACCACCCGAGCATAGCTATATAATTTACAATTGCCTCAGGTAAATATCCATCTTTTACTAAATCCTCAAAACTTACGCTACCATGCCTCTTAGAAAGTTTGGATAAACTTCCGTCTTCATTTTTACCCATTATTAAAGGCAAATGTATGTATTTAGGTATTTCCCACCCAAATGCTTCATATAAAAGATTATACTTTGGTGTGGATGAAAGATACTCACATCCTCTTACGATATGCGTTATCCCCATTAAATAATCATCTATGACATTTGCAAAATTATATGTAGGAAATCCATCAGCTTTTATTAAAATCTGATCTTGAAGTTCTTTATTTTCAACTATTATTTCACCATAAACTTCATCTATGAATTTAGTACTTCCATCTATAGGCATTTTTTGCCTTATAACATAAGAACCATTTGATTTTAACATGCTATCTATAAAACTTTTATCTAAATTTCTGCAATGCCTGTCGTATCCATCATATTCCGACCCAGTTTGAGAATGTTTTAAGTTTTCAAGCCTTTCTTTGCCGCAAAAACAATAATATGCCTTCCCTTCTTCTATAAGTTTCATGGCATATTTTAAATAAATATCTCTTCTTTGACTTTGAACATATGGACCAAAATCTCCGCCTACGTCCGGACCTTCGTCATAAGCAAGGCCTACTTGCTTTAAAGTACGGTATATTACTTCCTGTGCTCCCTTAACATATCTACACTTATCAGTATCTTCAATTCTAAGTATGAATTTACCGCCCAGTGACTTAGAAATTAAATATTCATAAAGCGCCGTGCGCAAATTACCTATGTGCATAAACCCTGTCGGGCTTGGAGCATACCTCGTTCTAACAATATTTTTTTCCATAATTTAATCTACACCTCAACTATTATATTAATCTTGTTTATTTTAATATTTATAAAAATACATTCTATATATTCTTCATCAAATTTTGAAATACATATTCTTCTAAACTAAGTCCGCTTTCTTTTATAAGCAGAGAATTTTCTACTCCAACATACCTAAAATGCCATGGCTCATATATAACGCCTGTCTTATCCTGCCATTTTTGCTGGTATCTTTCTATAAACCCATATCTATGGGCATTATCCATTAACCATTTGTACTCTTTTTTAGTATAAAAATCGTCTTGTACACCATTAAAATCTACAGCAAGTCCTGTATTATGTTCGCTTGTTCTTGGAAGCGCCACAACTGTCTGGGCTCTTTTTTCCGCTTCTTCATCAGTTATTACGCTTTTATTTTTTTCCCTTGCTACTTGATTATAAAACAATTTTGACTGTAGTTCCACACTCCTATATCCTGAAGATATCCATAATATAATGTCATCTTTTCTGGCGTCAACTATCATCTGCTCTAAATGGTCACAAACATCCGCATCTATTTCTTTTCCCCTGCAAAGTTTTGTGTTTACTTTATATTTATCAGATATCGGATTAAATTTATTCGTTATAATAAGCTCTTTTGGACAAACTTCATTCCATTTTGAAAAATCATAGTTACTGTCCATTTCTTTTTTTATTATCTTTTCTTTATCCTCTTGGCTCGAATTATCCTCTTCTTTACTACTGTCGATTTCAAGTTCATGCTTTTCATTCTCTGTAAGATCGTTTTCAGTTTCCGAAGATATGGTTTTGCTTATTTCACTGTAATCAGTACTATCGTCAACCTCACGATTATCAATTACATTATAAAATAAAAATATACCAAAAATTAAACAAATAAATATTGAAGCTATAGTAAAAGACCACTTTGCAGTAGATTTTATAGACTTTTTTAACCAACTAATAAACCTCATTTTTCTAGCATCTTTTTCCGATAACCTGCGATATTGCTTCATAATATTGCACCTCCATCTCATAAATTTTACAGTATCTTATCTTTGCTTGATATATAACACTTTGCACCATCTATTAATAAAATTGGCTTAGTAATGGCGTTTTCTAAATACTGAGACTTCATAAATACACCGTAATTGCAGCTATTTACATCTAAATGAAAATTATCTTCTAATGAGAAATTTAACCCACTTATTATCCTACTGCTTTGATAGGATTTCATTAAATATTCTTCATAAGAAAATGAATACAAACATACCGGAGCACAAATTTCCTTAGTAAACTTATCAGATAAAATAATTTTTAACAGGTTCTTTCCATAATATTCAATGCTACCTAAATAAAATATTTTTTTATCAATTATCATAGATCCATTATGACCAGGTCTTATTAAAATTTCCGTATTTTCACCATGTCCATATATTGATATCCCGTCTCTGACGTTTATTGTTCCACCGGTTATAATTACAGTTCCATCTTCGCACTCTATTGGAATAGACGCACTTAATTCATTATCTTGACCAATAACACCACCACTTATAACCGCTAATGAGTTACTCAAAACCTTTATACTTCCCACATAACCTTTATTGACTTTTATCCGTCCTTTTACGTTAAATGCATATTTTCCTCCACCGGTTTCATAACTTCCACTATTTACCACCACATTGGTGTCAAACTTATCGCTATACAAAAATCCTCTTGCACAGTAGTTTTGACTATCGCTATTTAAATATATATTAGTATTTACTCCCCTAATAAAAACAGCATATCCCTTTTTTCCTATACCATAGGAATTATTAATGGACACTCTATTATTTACTATTAAATTACAATTATCATAAAGCTCAATTGTATTTAATGAAAAATACGCCGAAAAAACACGCCTAGAATTATCTACACATAACGTATCGTCTAATATTAAAGTAGACCCATTTTTTACAATAAAACTTACAAACAATAATTTAGCATTTCCTCTAATACATAAATCCCTATCTATAATACATTTGCTCCCAAGACCTAAAATATTTTCAAATTTTATTTCTTCAGCGTCTGTAATAATCGTTTTTATCTTCTTATTATTTACCGCATTGATAAACTCTTTTCTTGTTTTAACTGTGATAATGTCTCCCCGGAGTATCTTTTGATTACATTTAAGCATCTTAGAAAAAAATAAAAGTTTATTATAATTTATAACTTTAACTTTTTCATCGTATTCAAGGTTTTTATAGTGCTTTATTACTTTATCAATCCGCTCATGAATTACTTCATGAGAATCCTGAGGAATATTATCTATTAGCCTTATTACATCAAGACTTCCAATATTCTTACTATCAGAAATATTTTTCTCTATTGCAAAACTGTCTATAACTTCAGACATATTCATATTTTTATCATAAGAATAGGCTGTATAATAAATAACATTATCAGTAACTTCAACAGATGAATAAATAGGTTTATCAATATCAATCATTTTTTCAATTGGTATATTTATATATTTGTTTTGTTTATAATTTTTAACTCCCGATGTTCCGGGAACTATAAATAATGTTCCATCAGGATCTATAAATGTATCGTAATTTATTTTTTTCCTTAAAATTTTTTTTCTTTTACATTTGCACTCTTCATTTCTAGCTAAAATAGGCGTCCTCACATAAACGTGATCATGCCCACCTATGACAAGATCTATCTGAGCTTCATAGGAGATATTAATAATTTGTTTTCCTGTTTTATACACGTCGGTATCGTTATGATGAGGACCATTAGAATAAGGTGATTTATGTGTAACTAATATTTTCCATTTTGTTTTAGCTCTTTTAGCCGTTTTTAATGCCCATTTATACTGATGCTTATTAAGTTCCCCTTTACTATCCAAATCATTTGTATCCAAAACTATGAAAGTACAGTTATTATAAACATAAGAATAATATATTCCTTTAGAGGTCTCCTTTGACGGCAAATTTTCAATGTAAAAATGCCTTGAAATAGGATCTTCAATAAAATTACTGTCAGAAAGGTTTCCCCTGCTTGACTCATGATTACCTATTAACGGTACAACCGTATTTTCCGCCCATAATTTAGAATCCAAAAGCCAATGCCAATAATTTTCATTATTTCCATCATCAACAAAATCTCCTAAATGTAAAACAAAATCCGAATGATTAACCTTATTTACAGCTTCCCTAAAGACATCTATAAAAACGTCGTAATCATATTTAGTCATACCCTGGGAGTCTGCCAAAACTATAAATTTAAAGTCTTCATCGCTGCATCCCGTGGAGAAATTATATGTTTTTCCAATAACTCTGCCACTTTGATCACAAATTCTATAATAATATTTAGTACTCTCACATAAATTATCTAATCCCACAGAATACTGATACATCACATCTTCACTATAAGTAGAAACTATTCCAAGGCTTAGTATTGGCTTTGGGACAGACACAGGTAAACAGACGCTCTCAACTTTAAAAGAATTTTCAAAATTCTTATCACTGCTATACTCGATAAATTTATAATTAGAACACTCCTTTGTATACCATCTAAATCTCCTTTGAGTAAACGGATTTTCTCCAAACGTCATAGTAAGATTAATAAAACTATTTTCGTCACTAAGTTTATTAGTTTCACTTCTATTAATAATTTTTTCCTCTTTTTTTGACACTTCACTTAAAGCATCACTAACTAAACTTCCCAGTATCTCACCCATACCCCTTAAAAAACTTGGGCTTACATAATTCTTTGCGAACCTCGAAACAATCGTATTTATATTTATATCTAGTATTTTTAGCATTTTAGAAATTTGGCCCTTATTCGTCTTTCTATTCAAAAGAGTACGCAAAAGAATTGAGTCAAATGTTACTTTAAAATTCAAAAATATATTTTCACTAATATTTGACAATATACTTGAAATATACGTTACAAATGACTCTATCCACCTCTCAATAAACTCCGCCTTTTCAAGATTATAAAGCGCGGGTTCTATCCATTGAGGTATATCATTAATTACTTTATAATGGTTTAAAAGTATTAAAAGTACTAAGTCATATAATGTTTTTTCTTCAGATGTTTCAGGTTTATATATTCCGGTGTCAGACAAATCCACAATAATATTATCAACTTTATTTATTATATACTCAGGATTTTTTATATATTTATCTTGAATCTGGAAAAGTATATCATTAAAAATATCGAAGATTTGCCGGTCTGTAATTGTTATCATCTTAATTACAGATCTTATTAATCCGGACGGTTCTATACGTACTCCTCCACGCCGGTATTGTACATATACTCTCCCAAGGCCTTTACCAAGCTTTATTGATCGTCTTACAGATAAAAAATTTTTAATTTTCGTAATTGCAACATGGTCAAGATCACTTCCCGGAATAACTTTTGCAATCCAATTTTTTATTCCGTATTCATTTAACCGCTTAATATAAGGAATGATGGAATCAACTACTATCTTACTAAGTTTACCACCCCGATATTTATCTTCTTGTGCACTAATAAATTTATCTGGGAAACGCTTTTCTACCTTGCTCACTAAAAATTGTCCACACCTTTCCCTAAAGACATCTATATTACTTTCTCATACTTTTAACAAATTCCATCTCTTCTTTGTATCCTACCAAATCTTCATGAGGTGTTTCAAGTAAAAAGGGTAAATGTTTCACTCTTTTATTATTTACAATTTTTTTAATTGCTTCTTCCCCTATATATCCTTTTCCTATTTTCTCGTGACGATCTTTCTTACTGCCGCATATATTTTTACTATCATTTAAATGTATTGCCTTTAGCCTATCAAGCCCCACTATTCTATCAAGTTCATCTAACACTCCGTCAAAATCGTTGACTATATCATATCCGGCGTCATGTATATGGCACGTGTCCAAACAAATTCCGATTTTACTATCTATATTTACTCTATCTATTATTTCTCTAAGTTCTTGAAATTTACCTCCTACCTCACTGCCTTTTCCGGACATTGTTTCTAATAATACTATTGTCGTCTGATCTTCATTTATAATCTCATTAATAGATTCAGAAATCATTTCAATCCCTTTTTCTATTCCTTGACCAGTATGACTCCCGGGATGAAAATTATAATAATTTCCGGGTATATATTCCATCCTCTTAATATCATCTATCATAGTCCTTTTAGTAAAATCTCTTACACCCTCATTTGCAGAACACAAATTAAAAGTATATGGAGCATGGGCAACTATTTTTGAAAATCTGTTTTCTTGTGAAATTTTAAGAAAAGCTTCTACGTCGTTAAGATCTACCTTTTTAGCTTGTCCTCCCCTTGGATTACGTGTAAAAAACTGGAAAGTATTTCCTCCAAGCTCTAATGTCAAACCCGCCATATTTTTAAATCCACCGGTTGATGATATATGTCTACCTATATTCATTAACTACCTCCACAAACTTTAATATAAACATTATATACTATTTTATTGTTACCGTATTATATTTTCAAATTAAAATAAAAAATTCTTAGAGTTATCTCTAAGAATTTATTTCTAACTTTTTATTAATTAAAGGATTATTTATCAACATTATTTGAAGGAATTATTTTATGCCACATATACATTACTACTGAGGATATTCCTGAACCTATCGTACCTATTTTTAATATATTAATCCAGTCTATTTTGTTTTTTTCTTGGGATTTGGGCTCGTTT
>CAYQCM010000022.1:0-14884 GCA_964416045.1 uncultured Eubacteriales bacterium
CAATCGTAATACCAGTTAAGCAGCACAATGAGGAAGTAGAATTTTTACTTCGCAGTGCTATATGTAAAGTGCTGTGGGAAAATCCCAGAAAAAATACCAGTATAATTTGTCTCGATTGCGGTATGGATTACGAAACAAGAAAAATTTGTGAATTAATATGTAAAGACTACGAATTTATAAAACTATACGATATAAATGATATAGATTCTGAAACTATACTTGAAAATTAATAATTATGCTATATTAAAAAACCACCGTTTGGGCTTATAATTTGACCTGTTATAAAATTTGCATCTTCGCTGCAAAGAAAAAAAATAGTCTTAGAAATATCTGAGGCTATACCTATTCTCCCTAAAGGAATTTGCGATGTGAGTTCGAGCATTATATCTTTCGATATATTTCCATTCATATCTGTATCGACTATCCCGGGAGCAACACAATTTACCTGTATATTAGAAGGCCCAAGTTCCTTGGCTAAAGCTTTGGTAAATCCTATGATTGCAGCTTTAGATGCTGAATAATGTACTTCGCAGGAGGCACCCGTCATGCCCCAAATAGACGAAATATTTATAATCTTCCCTTCATGATATTTAAGCATATCTTTTACGGCAAATTGACTGCAATTAAACGTACCTTCCACATTAACTGAAAAAACTTTTCTCCACTCTTTTAAAGTAATATCCGTAAATAAAGACTGATAAGATATACCTGCATTATTAACAAGTATATCTATCTTTCCAAAGCTATCAACTGTAAAGTCAATAAGACTTTTCGCCTGATTTCTATCAGATACGTCGCACTTAAATATCTTTATATTTTCATTGAACTTAGTAATTTCATTTTTAAGACTTACAGCTTCGTTTTCAGCCTTATTATAGTTAACAACCACATTGTATCCACGTCTTGCGAATTCTAAAGCCGTTTGTTTTCCTATACCTCTTGAACTTCCTGTAATTAAAACCGTTTTATTCATTATTTATCCTTTACTAAACAATCTATTATTTCCCCTATAAACATTTTATGATAATCTTTTTGCGGATAATTTTTCTCTATTTCTTCTACTAAAAAATTTTTGGGGTTTATATTATCAGTATAAATTTTTTTGCAAACAAATACTAATTTACTTTGATTAAAATAAGTATATTCCTTTTGAAAAATTGGGACAAGCCCTGTCTCTTTTATTTTATCAACATCCCTGCCTGAAAACTTCCCACAATATTTTAATATATCTTTATCCTTGCATCCCAAAAATGACAAGGTATAATACTCATTTTTTTCCATAAATTCAAAAGTATATCTTTGCGGTCTTATAAACGTAAAAGCAACGTTTTTATTCCATAAAAATCCAAGACCTCCCCAACTTACGGTCATAGTATTAAATTTTTCTTCACTTCCTGAAGTTACCAAAAGCCAATCTTTCGATATGGACTTAAACGGATTTAAATCCAGAGTATCAACACTTACGCTATTAAACGACATCTAACCACCATCTTTCTAATTATTACATATAATAATATGATCATACTTTCAAATTAAATTCAAGATCTTTTAAAAACACATATCTTCTCTAAAAACCATATACATTATCAAATAGCAACTTAAAATTAAAAGTGAAAAATTATACTTTGAATCTAAAAGAATAATAAATCCTAAAAATGATATAGGTACTAAAAATAAAATAGATATTATCTGAGAAATTAAAACCGAATTTTTTATACTAATATTTTTATTAAGTATTAAAAGTAAAATCTGTCCACCGTCTAATATAGATATAGGAAGTAAATTTAAAACTCCAATACAAATATTTATATAAGAAAAAATTATCAAAAAATACGCTTTAAAGATTAAGTATAAACTATCAAATAAAATAGCAATCAAAAAATTTACTAAAGAACCACTAATAAGAACCAAAATATTTTTTTGCATAGACAATGTCCTTCTCGACCTATCAACAATATCAATGTTAAAAAAATCTATCTTTATTCTACAGATACTGCGTCTATCTAAAATAATCATCATAATTATATGTCCAAGTTCATGCATGAGACTCGCCAAGATGCTCATACTTAAGCTTAAGGAATTCCCCAATACGGCGATCATAGAAAGGAAAGCTATAAAATAAAAATTTACATATATTTTTATATTTAATAATTTAAATTCTATATTCAAGCATCTCCACAAACTATTAAATCATTATAAATCTGCTGTGCAGCTTTCTTCCCTGCACTCATAGCCAAAATAACCGTAGCTGCGCCCGTTACAATGTCTCCGCCGGCATAAACGTATTTTTTGGACGTTCTAAAGTCATTTTCCGAATTATTTACAATAATACGTCCTGAAAAGTCGCACTTAATTTCATCAGTAGTACTTTTTATTATTGTATTTGGCATATTCCCAATTGCAACTATTATAAAATCACATTTTAAAAGATTACTTTTCAAAGAACCCGAGTTAGAAATAGAAACCGAATTATCAACGTATTCAACGCCCTCGACTTTTTTATCCCCAACTATTTTAGTGGGTTTGCCGGAAAACACAAAATTTATTCCTTCGCTTTTAGCATGTAAGACTTCTTCTTTTCTTGCCGGCATATCTTCTTCTTTTCTTCTGTATAGAACAGTAACATTACTATTTTTTAATCGCTTTGCGCACCTTGCGGCATCCATAGCTACGTTACCTCCGCCGATAACTACTATATCTTTTGCTTCAGGCATAGGCGTATCATAACCTTCGATATTTGCATACATAAGATTTATTCTTGTCAAAAACTCATTAGCGCAGCAAACCCCGGGAAGTTTTTCCCCAGGTATACCCATAAATTTTGGAAGTCCGGCCCCACAAGCTATATATATTGCCCTATATCCACTTTTAAATAAATCGTCAATAGATAACGTCTTACCTATAACAATGTTAGTAACTATATTCACACCTAATCTTTTTATTTTTTCTATCTCACTTTCAAGTACTTCCCCGGGCAACCTAAATTTAGGTATACCATAAGTCAAAACTCCCCCTATTTTATGAAGAGCTTCATATATTGTAACTTCAAAGCCCAATTTTGAAAGTTCTCCAGCGCAAACGAGACCGGAAGGTCCTGATCCAACCACCGCAACTTTCATACCAAGAGACTTAACTTTTTTTCCCCCATTTTCTTGACACATTTCCTCGTTACAATTATCCGCAACATATCTTTCAAGTTTACCAATTGAAACGGGTCTTCCTTTTTTTCCTCTTACACACCTCATCTGGCACTGTTTTTCTTGAGGACAAACCCTACCGCAAACGGCTGGTAATAAATTATATTTCGTAATAATTCTATAAGAAGAGGGTATATCATCATTTAAAATTTCTTTTATAAATTCAGGAATTTCAATTTTCACAGGACACCCTGACACACAAGGCTTATGCTTACAATCCAAACATCTTTTAGATTCGTCTATTGCTTCCTGTTTAGTAAAACCTTTTTCAACCTCATCAAAATTTAAATCTATATTTTGACTATTATTTCCTAATATCTTCCTCACCTCTTTTTAGTAAATTACATAATTTATCCATAGATTTTTTCTCTTCTAAACGATACGAAGCATTTCTTTTAGATACCTCGTCAAAATCAACTGCATGACCGTCAAATTCAGGGCCGTCTATACAGGCAAATTTTTCTTTTCCCCCTACTGTCAGTCTGCATCCTCCACACATTCCCGTACCGTCAATCATAATAGGGTTCATGCTTACTATTGTTTTTTTACCAAATTTTTTTGTAATCTCACAAACTGCTTTCATCATAGGTATAGGTCCAACGGCAATTACTCGATTAGCATCATTGTTATGTAAATATTCAGTTAAAGCATCTGTTACTAAACCCTTGTTTCCATTTGAACCATCGTCTGTAACTATACATAAATTTTTGTCTATTTCCCGCATCTCTTTTTCCAAAATTATAAGATCTTTATTTCTAAATCCGGCAATTATACTTACAGTACAATTATTTTTCAAATACTCTTTAGCTTGAAAATAAACAATAGCGCTTCCTACCCCTCCACAAACAATTACAATCTTTTCGTTTTTATTAATTTGTGAAGGTACTCCCAAAGGCCCAACTATATTTTTTATAAAATCTCCTTCAATTTTAAGATCAAGCTTTATAGTCGAAACACCTATTTTCTGGTATATAAAACTTATACGTCCATTTAATTTATCTGCATCAAATATAGTCAGGGGTATTCGTTCTGCATATTCATCGCTCATTATTATTATAAATTGTCCGGCTTTTGCAGATCGTGAAATTAAAGGCGCGAATACAGTCATTTTACAAACTTCTTTATTAAGAACATCTTTTTTTAATATTTCAAACATATAATTTTCCTCTTTTAAAAATAACATTATAAATTTTCTTTCCCAAATAATAAACTAAACAGCCAATCTCTAAATGTTTCAAAAACTTCAACGACTTTAAACTTAATTTTATATTTTTCTCCGCCTTCAACTATATCCACCTGACGGGGAGTAAGTACTTCATCAACTTGCTGTTCTTGCGTTTTTTCAGCTGCCGGTAAACACAAAGGAGGAAACATCACGCACCACCAATTTTTTCCCTTCCCTTCCCCAATAACTATCCTTAAGGCATCATATCTTCCAGCTGGTAGAGTTATTTTATCATAATTCCTTATGCCAAAATAGGTATTTGTAAGATAAGTATTGACGCTATATTTAAATCCATTTTTCAAAATCTCATCTCTTGCAATACTATTTATACCATCTATGTTTTCTTGTATCAGTTTTCTTGCAATATCTATATTATTAGTATTTTCGTCAAAATATTCACTGCAATCTTTTAGGATTCTGTCTCTTACCTTTAATTTTAACTCTTGATCCTCCTTTAAATCCGAGTTAGCTATAATATGTAGCCTTAAAACCCTATCCTTTATACTATCGCACTGACCTGAAAAACCCATAAAAGAAAAAAGTACAGACAATATAAATCCGCAAAACAAAGACTTTTCAAATATACTAAATTTAAAATTTGATAAATAAATTTTTTCCATTTTTAAAACTCCCCAAACCTATTTTCTATCTCTAAATAGATTTTGGGATCTATTTTATTTTTTTATTCAATTATATTTTATTAAAAAAATTTTGAACATTTAATATATTTATAAATTATATTCAAAGTAAAAAATAAGCAACTTGCTTTAATAAAATGCAAGTTGCTCAATATTTTTCTTATAGTTTTATTAACTATTTTGTCCCATGCCAGAGCCACCAGGACCACCCATTCCGGGACCTCCCATACCTGGGCCACCTGGTCCACCAGGACCACCCATTCCGAGACCTCCCATGCCTGGGCCACCAGGACCACCCATGCCAGGACATCCCATACCTGGGCCACCAGGACCACCCATACCGGGACCTCCCATCATGCCGCCCTTTTCCTGCATAAGCTTTTGAAATTTTTCAACAGTATCTTTTTCTTCGGTTGTTAATCCACTGTTATCGGGCACTTGATACCAAAGTCCATCTTTGCCTTCAACAAAAACACCCCCGGATACTTTATCAAGATTTTTTTCTTCTAAATTCTTCATATTATTACCTCCATAATTTAAATTTCATAATATATTATATTTACTTATAACAAAAAAGTCAAGATAAAAAACACAAAATTAAAAAATTTAATAAAAATAATTTTTTTTTATTAACAACTTAATAAATTCTATATTATTTTAACTCCATAGCCTAAAGGTCTGCACAAAAAAGATTCTTCATATTCAGCTTTAATACTTTCGAAACATTTTATTGCTGTCGTTTCATCGTCGAAAATTCCATAAACAGAAGGTCCACTTCCGCTCATACAGGAATTTATTGCTCCCATAGATATCACATACTCTTTTACATAGTCTATTTCCTTTTTTTGTATATATAATAAACTACTTTCTAAGTCATTAAACAGATTCTTAGCCATAAACTTAGCATCATTTTTTTCTATTCCAATCAAAATATTATCTATTTTTGATTCTTTATGAAAAATATTACATATATTTACTCTGTCATAAGAATCTTTCGTAGAAATACTCATTTTAGGTTTAACTAACAACACAAAATAATCAAGATTATTTTTAATCTTTTTTAGGTCAGTGCCTATTCCTATTGCTCTCATAGTACCGCCAAAAACACAAAACGGAACATCAGCACCAATACCTTTGCCTATATGAGACAATTGATTAAAATCCAAATTAGTCCCCATCATACTGTTTAATCCGATCAGTACCGCTGCCGCATTACTACTTCCTCCGGCAAGTCCTGCACAAATAGGTATATTTTTTTTGATTCCTATATCTATAAAGAAATTATTCACTCCTATATATTCAAAGAATTTATTAGTAGCTTTATAGGCGGCATTGTTTTCTTCTTTACAATTTAATTCTTTATTACAAAACACTCTAATTTCTGAATTACCATTTTTTTTCAAAGTAATAAGATCATATAAATCTAAAGATTGCATAATCATATCAACATCATGATAGCCATTATCTCTTTTAGCTAAAACACTTAAACCTAAATTTATTTTCGCATAAGACTTTAGTCTAATTATTTTTTCCAAAATATCAATCCCTAAATAAAATATTACTTTTAATTATAATAAAAATTTCATCGCCTTAATAGTTAAAGACATATTTTTAATAAACATCTAAAAAACTATTGATTATAAATTTGATATTAGTTATAATGCAAAGCATATTCAAGGTGAAGGTGTTTAAGATATGAATAAAATGGTCGAACAGGCTCTTACTAAAATTTATAATGATCCAGAACTTAGAGAACAGTTTATATGTCAAAATACTTTAGAATCAATGTATGGATACTGCAGTTCAATACTGGGGGGATATACAAAAGAAGAATTTAGTAAATTTATAAATGAAATGTATGAGTATGCTAGTCGAAAGCATACAGAATAAATGCATTAAAAAAATATAGAAGTAGCCGCTTAACTAAAGCGACTATTTTATATATTTGAAACTACAAAGTAAATTTTACTTACCTTTATATATTTTATAATGTTTTTAAAAAATTAATCTAATTTTAATGTGTTTATTCAAATATTATTTATAAAACTTCATAACAATAATATGTATTTATTATAATTAATGTTGCATACAACAAAAAAATTTGTTATAATATGAGAGATTTTTAGGAAAGGATGATGATACTATGGATAAAGTTGAAAAAGTATTTACCTTGGTTTATAATAATTCCAAGTTAAAAGAGGAGTTGATAAAAAAACAGACCATAGATGAGATGTATGAATATTGTACATCAATATCCGGGGGATATACAAGAGAAGAATTTGACAAATTTGTAAATGAAATGTGTCAATACGTTAAAGAAGAATTAACAAATAAAAACTTATCTATATCAGATGAAGACATGAAGAAAGTATTAGGAGGAACACAATTAAAAAATAAAGCTATATCTAGCTTATTAGCAGCTATGACTATTTCTACTCCCTTAGTAGGAGCAGCAAGTAATAATCAAGAAAATACTGATATACCAGTCGAAAGTAAGACAAGTATAACACAGAAAATTAAAGATTTTGTGTCCAAAAACCCTATCACAACCGGCATAACTTCCGTAGGAATTCCTACTATGGTGATATTAGGTATAACATTACAAAAAAAGAATGAACAAGAAAGGAAAACGGCAGAAGAAAGGAGAGTTGAACAGGAAAAAAGAGCTGCAGATGAGGCTCAAGTTGCACAAGACGCTAATCAAATTACTCGTGCTTTGGCAGGTACTATTGATCAACTTGTAGAGTTATTGGCAGATTTAGACGCCAGGCTTAAAGACCTGCCAAGCGATGATGCCGACCTAACTGAAGAAAATGTTGGAAATGCTGAAACTGCATTGCAAGCGTTAGGTAGTCGACTAGAAGCTGCTACAGATGAAATGAATATCAATCAAGCATTTATAAATACGATAGCTATACCAGAAATTAAAAATAACGTACAAAATATATGGAATGATACAAATGAACGCATTACACGTATAAATACTGATTATAATGATGCATTAAATCAGATAACAGCAAAAAGAAATACATTAAAGGATAAATATAACGAGAATGTTCTAAAACGTCCACGAATGTAAAGTTAAGAAAAAGGCTTCATATTAGAATTATATAAATTAGCTCTAATAACATCTGAATGAATATCAATATTCAGATGTTTTTTTATTGTATCCAGAACTAAAAATGGATTTATATTAAAATTATTTCCAACTGGTAAAACTAAGCTTAGTGTTATAAAGTCGTCTACAAATTTAATGTCCCGGTAGTAAATATGATCTTTTAGATTAAAAACTATATTTTTTGATTTTGTTTTCTTACATACTTCTATACTTTCCATCTGAAAAATTTTAAGTACCTTTAATACAAAAACGCTTGCCACAAATCTAAATTTGACAAGAGCAAAAGTAATATCTAAGGTTTCCATAATTGGAGTTCCTACGTCTATAACTCGAATACCGTTTGGTAAAAATTCGTTTAGTTTATCTTTTACGTACTTTAAATCTATACTTTCGTCTATTAATTTAATATCAAAAAATTCGTTCATCCCCGAAACCCCCAAAGGAAGAGACAAAGCAAATTCTATAAAAGGGTGAGAGTTAAACCCTTCGGTATACCATACAGGAAGTTTAGATTTAAATATAGACCTAGACATACATCTATTAAGATCTAAATGAGAAATATATTTAGAAAATCCGGATTTTTCAAATCTTACTCTTACTTTTTTCAAAGCATACACCTCCACCGAAACAAGATGCCCCGCAATGTAAACACCTTTCCCTACAATTAGGCGAAGTAATACCATATAGAGATTTTTTTAACTCTCCTATAAAATATTCCTTGCTTACACCAATATCAATATGATCCCATGGCAGTATCTCATTAATATTTCTTTTTCTGTTAGCATAAAAATGAGGATCAATTTTGCACTGGTTAAATACTTCTAACCACTTATCAAAATTAAAGCACTCCGTCCAGCTATCAAACTTAATTCCCATCTCAAAAGCCTTATACAAAACTTTACATAATCTTCTATCGCCCCTGGCGAAAACAGCTTCTAAAAAACTTGTATATGGATCGTGCCAATTTAATAATATATTTCTATTTTTATTAATACTTTTTAAGAAATTTTGTTTTTCTTTAATTTTATCTATAGTATCCTGTGATTCCCATTGGAATGGAGTAAATGCCTTAGGAACAAATGACGACACACTAACACTTATTCTTAATCTCCTAACCCTTGAAGGACATTGTTTATACGTACCCATAATTTTATTTGCTAAATTAATAATACCCTCTATATCACTATACTCTTCAGTTGGAAGTCCTATCATAAAGTAAAGTTTTACGCTGTCCCAACCATCTTCAAATGCCATTTTACAAGTATTAATTAATTCTTGTTCGGTAACATTTTTATTAATGACATCTCTAAGTCTTTGAGATCCTGCTTCAGGAGCAAATGTAAGTCCACTTTTTCTTACGCTTTTAAGTTTTGATATCATTTCCTTTGAAAATCCATCTACTCTCAAAGAAGGAAAAGATATGCTTACGTGATCATTATTTGCCCACTCACTTAATTTACACAATAACTCATTAATTTTAGTATAATCACTGGAACTTAAAGAAGACAAAGAAATTTCATCATATCCTGTGCTCTGACAAAGATCATAAGATTGTTTATTAATAGTCTCAACGTCTTTTTCCCTCGTAGGTCTATAAATAAACCCTGCCTGGCAAAATCTACATCCTCTTATACATCCTCTGAATATTTCGGATACTGCTCTGTTATGTACAACATCTATGAGCGGAACAACAAACTCATTAGGATAATAACATTTATTTAAATCCTTTATAACCCTCTTTTTTATTTTTGTCGGTACGCCTTCTATATTAGGCATAAATGACCTTATAGTGCCATCTTCATTATAAGATACGTTATAAAATTTCGGCACATAAATACCCTCGATTTTAGAAGCTCTAAGAAGAAAATCGTTTTTTGTCTCGTCAAGATTTTTGGACTTTCGATAAGCATCCATTAACTCTAAAAGTACTTCCTCACCTTCGCCCATTACAAAAATATCTATAAAATCCGCAAGCGGTTCAGGATTATAACTGCATGGTCCCCCAGCAATTACGATCTGTTTGAGTCCACATCTTCCAGAAGAATACAGAGGAATTCCAGCAAGATTTAACATATTTAAAATATTTGTAAAACTAAGCTCATACTGAAGGGTAAATCCTATAAAGTCAAAATCCGTTATAGGTTCTCCACTTTCAAGCCCATATAATTTTATATCATTTTTTTCCATTTGAGTTTGCATATCAACCCATGGAGCAAAAACTCGTTCACACCATATATCATCTTCTTTATTTAAAAGACTATATAAAATTTTCATTCCCAAATGAGACATACCAACTTCATAAACATCAGGAAAACAAAACGCAAACCTTATCTTTATATCCTCAAGGTCTTTAACTACGATATTTAATTCCTGACCTATATATCTTCCTGGTTTTTGTACTTTGAGCAAAAATTCTTCTATCTTCTTACTAATCATATAATTATCTCTCTATCTAACTATCTAAATAATTAAAAACTAATCCTTAGGCTTCATTGTCGGAAACATAATTACGTCTCTGATAGATGCACTGTCAGTAAGAAGCATCACAAGCCTATCTATTCCTATTCCAAGTCCGCCGGTTGGCGCCATACCATATTCTAATGCAGTAATAAAATCCTCATCTATCATATTAGCTTCATCATCGCCTTTGTCCCTTAACTTCATCTGATGATTAAATCTTTCTCTTTGGTCTATGGGGTCGTTAAGCTCTGAATAAGCATTAGCAAGTTCCCTTTTAGTAATAAAAAGTTCAAATCTTTCCACAAGCTGCGGCGTATCCTTTTTACGCTTAGTCAGGGGAGAAACCTCTACAGGATAATCATATATAAAAGTTGGTTCGATTAAATTTTCCTCGACTTTTTCTTCAAACACTAAATTTAAAATGTCCCCCCACGTATCCGGGCCATTTATATCCAGTCCTAAATTTTTTGCTTCCAAAGCGGCTTTATCCTTGTCTCCTATAAAATCCTCAAAATTTATACCTGTATATTTTTTAACCGCTTGAGTCATCGTCATACGATTAAACGGTTTAAATAAGTCTATTTCAATACCTTGATAGACTATTTTATCTTCTATGCAAATAGCCTTAGCACACTCCCTGATAATATTTTCCGTTATATTCATCATATCATTATAATCAGCGTAAGCCTCATAAAGCTCTATAGTCGTAAATTCGGGATTATGTTTTACTGACATCCCCTCATTTCTAAAAAGTCTTCCTATCTCATATACTTTTTCCATTCCACCTACAATGAGTCTTTTAAGATAAAGCTCCGGAGCTATTCTTAAATATAAATCCAAATCTAAAGTATTATGATGAGTAATAAAAGGTTTAGCGGCGGCTCCACCGGCTATAACATTTAAAACCGGTGTTTCCACTTCAATATATCCCAAGCCATCCAAATAGTTTCTAATAGCTTTTATTATTTTACTTCTCTTTACAAATGTATTCTTTACGTCCGGATTTACTATAAGGTCTAAATATCTTTGTCTATATCTAGTGTCAGTGTCCTTAAGACCATGAAATTTCTCAGGTAAAGGAAGCAGAGATTTTGAAAGTAATTCAAGCTCTTTGGCGTGTACAGATATTTCACCGCGTCTTGTCTTAAATACGAATCCCTTAATGCCTACAATATCTCCTATATCCCATGTTTCTTTCATCTTCTCATAAAATTCACTGGTTACGTCATCTATCTTCACGTATATCTGAATGTTCCCTAAAGAATCGCTAACATCCAGAAATGACGCCTTTCCCATATCTCTCCAGCTCATAATTCTACCTGCTATAGAGACATCTTGTCCGTCAAACTTTTCAAAGTTCTCTTTTATATTAATAGAATAATTGTCTTTATAATATTTCGTAACCTCAAACGGATCCTCTTTCACACTTTTTAATTTTGAAAGTTTATCCCTTCTAATCCTTAAAATTTCTCTGACATCTTCTTCATTGCCCAAACTATTCATATTTTCATTATCAGACATAAAATTTTATCCTCCTATATAAAAACCGGGAAGAACAAAAACAGAGCTTTGTCCGAATACACCAATTTAAACTTATAAAATTACTTTGATATTTCTACCACCTCATATTTACATACACCAGATGGAGTCTTTATATTTAATACATCTCCTACTTTATGACCAAGCAGTCCTGCACCAACAGGTGACTCATCGGAAATCTTTCCCTCCATAGGATTTGATTCATTAGATCCCACAATCCTATATTCAAAAGTACCATCATACTCCTTATCATGAACTTTAACTTTCGATCCCACATGGATTATTTCCGTACTCAACTCATGCTCATCTATAATTTTTACGTTCTTAAGTATTCCCTCTATCTCAGCTATCCTGGATTCCATAATGGCTTGTTCATTTTTTGCTTCGTCATATTCGCTGTTTTCAGAAAGGTCCCCAAATGAAAGGGCTACTTTAATTTTTTCCGCAATCTCTTTTCTCTTAACAGTTTTTAAACTTTCAAGTTCACTTTCTAGATCATGTAACCCTTCTTCGGTCAGCAATATTTCTTTTGACAAATTTATACCACCTTTGTTACTATTAAAATATTAAATATCTAAAATTATATGCTTAACTTAAATATATGTCAAATATTTAAAATGAACAAATGCAATCATATTGTGCATAAAAAATACATATTGACTTATTTTATATATTTTTTTATAATAGTTACATAATACTAAAGGAGGTAATAAAATGTCAAAAAAACAAACCGCATCTAAAAAAGGGAAAAAAGCAACACCAGAAGAAATAAAAGCACAACAAAAGGCAGCACAGCAGCAACAACGTAGAACAAAAGCACAGGAACTTTATAACGAGCTATACACAGCATTAAAAGTGTATACGCATGACCATTTGCGCATGGAGCAACTTGCAAAATATCTGTTCGATAAAATTAAAAAAAATGAAACCGACTATAAATATATTTCAAAAAAAACTGGTAAATTAAAAGATCTCAACGCAAAACGGATCAAAATAACAACAACGATAACAGGTATGACCAGACAAATTGAAAAATTGCAAGAGCAAGTAAAAAGAATGGGCACAGTTTTTGAAGATAAAAATAAAAATACTGACTATGACTATCTGTTAGTAATTGACACGATAGGACAAATGAATAATGTGTTAACGAACTTATCAAGTCAATCTTTAAGGATACTCCCATCAATAAACAAAATAACCGCTTCAATATCTGATTCTTGCAAGAGGTATATAGAAGCTTTGAAAGCTACAGTTACTAAACATGATCCTAAAAAAGCCGCAAAACAAAAAAAAGCTATGTCTCCTCAACAAGCTTCTAAAAAAGCCGCAAAACAAAAATACGAACAAATGTTAAATTTTGCTTTAAGGCTTTCAACAGACTCCAAAGCTTTAGCAAAAAATGAATC
This sequence comes from uncultured Eubacteriales bacterium, assembly GCA_964416045.1. Taxonomy (GTDB): domain Bacteria; phylum Bacillota; class Clostridia; order Oscillospirales; family Acutalibacteraceae; genus CAQBRY01. The sequence continues at coordinate 13,584 of CAYQCM010000022.1, forward strand.
AGCAAACTTCCAAGCATGCATCAATGCTATAGATACTGTACAACAAGCATTTGACGCAGCTCAAGAATTTGCCAAAGCAAATGGCATTACAAAAACAGTGTTTTTGTAATTCGACCTATGGAAAATACATTAATTATAGGAAGAAACTGCGTAAAAGAAGCAATAATCTCAAATAAAAATATAGAATATATATTAATATCAAATGGAGAACTGTCTGGAAGCATACATCAAATTATAGCCAGAGCTAAAGAAAGCAAGATCGTTATTAAAAAAGTAGATAGAAAAAAACTTGACACTCTATCCGAAGGAAAAACACATCAGGGAATAATAGCTGTAACATCACCTGTAACATATAGTGACATCTCTGATATATTGGAAACAGCGGAAAATAAAAATGAAAATCCTATAATTTTAATATTAGATGGAATAGAAGATCCACACAATTTAGGAGCTATAATAAGATCTGCTGAATGTATGGGGGTACATGGAATTGTACTCCCTAAGAGGCGTTGTGCTGCTGTAGGATTCACAGTACAAAAAACTTCAGCGGGAGCTACTGAACATATTAATATCGTAAAAGTAAATAATATTGCAACCACTATAGATCATCTCAAAGAATTAGGATTTTGGATTTACTGCGCCGATGCAAAAGGCGACACTTGCTTTAAACAAGATTTTTCCGGAAAAATAGCAATTATAATAGGGTCTGAGGGAAATGGAGCAAGTAGACTTTCAAAAGAAAAAAGTGACTTTCTAATTAAGATACCGATGTTTGGAAAAATAAATTCACTTAATGCATCTGTAGCCGCTGGTATAATAACTTATGAAGTAATGCGGCAAAGAGTAAAAAAGGCAGGTATTTAAAGTAAAAAATGATAATGATGGCAATAGATTTAGGTTTGTCCAGAACCGGTCTTGCTGCATGTGACAAACAAGAACTTATATCCTATCCTCTAGAAACAATTAAAGAAAAAAACTTTGATAAGCTATATTTAAAGATTGTAGAAAAAATAAAAGAAATAAAAGCCCAATTAATAATAATAGGATTTCCTAAAAATATGGACGGATCGGAAGGGGAAAGTGCAAAAAGAACCGTAAAATTTAGAGATGAATTAAAGAAATATTTAGATATTAATATAGTCCTCTGGGACGAAAGAAAAACCACTTCCATGGCAACCACCTATCTGAATATAACAAATACAAGAGGTAAAAAACGAAAAAATATAATAGATACCGTATCGGCAACTATTATATTAGAAGACTATATTAAATTTAAAAAATCTTTAGATAATAATAAACAA
>CAYQCM010000023.1:0-14858 GCA_964416045.1 uncultured Eubacteriales bacterium
CTTGTGAATGGCCTCGATGGCCTTCTCCTTCGGCTGAACCTCCGATGACTTCTTGCCATCGTCTTCCTGCTCGCTACTCACTGCCTTCTCCAAGACCTGCGTCTCGTCCATACCGTTGTCCTTCATCATCTTCTCCTTCTCTGACCGCTCGTCGTCCCGCCTCATCGTCCAGCATCCTTTCTTCATCAAACCGTTCCCTATCAGCATGACATCACGTCAGCGTGTCATCAAGCCCTTTCCTAGACGAACATCTGCCAAACCACATGAACCAAGATGACCAGCAGCAGCGTCATGACGGACCATTTCAAGACCTCAAAGAGCCTGTCGGGCAGGGTGACCCGAGCCAGCCGCTCGATGCGCGCCTTTGACTGCTCGGTGAGGCTCTTGATATACGTCTCGGTTTCCTCTTTGACCCGTTTGATGCTCTTGCGGCTCTCTTCGGTCGCGTTCCTGATGCCCTTGATGGCGGTCTCCTGTGCGTCCTCCTGCACCTTCCTGACGCCCATGATGACCGCCTGCGTGGCGACATGGTCCTCGGTCACTTCCTCTTCCTTCGTCTTGTGAAGGTCATCCGCAACCTCATGAAGTTGATGAAGCACATCCCCGAAGTCACTCCGAAGCTCAGTAAGCTGCATGAGCATCACGTTCTGTCTTTCGATAACCTCAATGAGTCGGGCCATGGTCTCTTGCAAGGAGGTGTCGCCCTCGTTCGCAAGCCTACGTCCGGCGTTGCGCATATCGCGCTCCTCATCGGTAAGAGACACGTCTCCCGGCTCGCCCTCGTCGCTCGCGAGCTGTGCCGCGACGCCGCGCCTGTCCTCACTATGGAAGTGTCGACCGCCCCGCGACCTGCCACGCAAGGCATCGACCGCAGCCCTCGCGTCCTTGAGCTCTCCATCGCCCCCAAGAGCCATCACCTGTCACCCCTTTCCATATTGATAGCTGTGCCATCGCCACCGAGCGCAGATGCCGCACGGCGGCTGTCCCCGACGGCCTTGAGGAAATTGTCGTAGGCCAGACCATATGTTGTCCCGCCAGCGAACGGAGCAAAGTCTTCGCCGAATCTCTCATAATGCGCGTGCCCGTAAGCATTGAAAAATTCCTGTTTAGAGCAGGGAGCCATCTTGTTGTGCAGCTCCTCACATAGCTCTTCGTCCGCACAGCTCATGGCCCACTCGAAGTCGACGTATCCTCCGTCGAGATTAACCACATACTTGCCGGAGTCCTCATAGAGGTCGTAGCTCTCGACAGCACCAACCGGGACACACCAGACAACCTCACCGTCCTCATAGTGGTCCTCATTCTCCATGAGTACGAGCCTTGTCCAAGACTCGGTGGGGAGTCGATGGTCACGCTCGTAGGCGAGCGCCTGCTCGGCCTCCTCTAAGGTGTCGTAGTCCACGGAATCGACAAGCACACCATGGCGGTTGTCGTCCCAATACTCCAACGAGAAGTACCTTTTGATGGCAGTCATTTCGGATTCTCCCTTCTTTGTACTATCACTATAGCATACTTGCTTACTACAAATATTCGTACATACAAAACCGTCATATACAAGGTATCAGCGATGATGGCTGTCCTGTCCCCGCTCCTGCTCCTGTCGCTTTGTAGACGGTTGTCCCTCTACCGACGAATGACCGCGAGAGCCGGACCCCTCGCGCGCATATGGCACACCGGATGCCATCTCGACCCTCAGCTCATCTGCTCCACGCCAGTAGGCGAGAATGGTACGCCGCACCTCCTTGTCGTTGGCAACCTCCTCGGGCGGGCGCGGCAGCTTGAGCTTCGGAAACTTGCTCAGGTCTGTGCCTTGCTTGGCGCGTGCCTCTCGGCGGTAATTGAGATAGATGTGCCTAATATTCTCAAGATAGGACGACTTGAGCTCAGAGATACGCTCTTGCTCGCGCTCTTGAGTAGCCTTGCCCTCGCGAACACGCTCGCCCGCCTCATGTATGGATTTTCCGACGTTAGCCAAGAACGCTGCCCTCAAACCAGTGTTGTCAAGGTCGGCATCGAGCTTTGTCACGGAGAACGAGTAGCGAGCATGGTCCCGGTCGGTCACATACAAGCGCCCGTTGCGAAACTGGGTGTCCACGCCCCAATCATCCAAAAACTCACGATACTCGTAGATGTTTTGCGCCTGCTCAGCAGCGATGCGGCACAAATCACGGAGGTTCGTCTTATAAGACCTTCTTCCGCGGCCCTCGATTTCCTTCTCAGCCCGCGAAGGCTGGCGCTTGTGAATCTCAGAGTTGCGAACGCCCTCTTCGACCTGATGCAACTCCCACGTATCATCAAGCTCCCGAATGCGTCTCGCTCGTATGACCTTCGCCGCTTGCCCTCGACCCTCATCCAAGCGCCGACCCGTCACGAGATTGCTTCTGTTTATCACCATATGCACCGCATAACGATGTGTCTTGTCTGCTCTGCAATACTCGTTATGGAGCGCGAAGACGATTTCCTGATTAGGGTAATACTTCCGCGCGTATTCCTTGGCATAGGCCATGCATCGCTCTGGTGTCATCTTGCCGCCGTTGATGTCGCATTCCTCGGGGAGAAAGGCGAGTATCTGATGGTACATCGTCGTATTCCTTGCCTCGACCAACTCGCCAGTCTCCTTGTCGCGAATACGCCGAGCGGCAGTGTTGTGACCAAACTCCTCGCGAGTCTCCCTCATATAGGATGCCCATCGCTTGATGTCATGGCATTCTTCCATGTTCTGAGAATCGCGCAGAAGAACCTTTCGGTCATCGTTTATGTACTTACGGAGGTTTCGCTCATGAGCCCTGCTGCTCACCCCTCCCTGCTTGATGATGGTCATCTGGTTCTCTCCTTCGTGGCCGCAGTCCTTCTCAGCTCCCTCATCGCGAAGGTGACCTTGTCCAACTCCCTCTTGAGTTCGTCAATCTGTGCTCTCTGTTTCTCAATGAGTGCCGTCTTTGTTTGGAGGCTCCTCTTCAACCGCTCAATCTGCATCCGAGTGATACCGAACTCAATTTCCCGCAACTCGCGCTGGTTGTCGCGCTTCATCTGAGCCGTGTCCCGGTGCTTCCTGCTCGTCTCAGCAGCCTTCTCGCCTCGCTCCAAGCCCCACTTCCGACCGACCTGCTCCCAGAACCTGTCCTGAAACGCTCTCAGCCCGTACTTGCCATCGAAGAACTTCTTCCACGACAGGGAGCCGTCCTTGATGGGAGTGAAGCCGAAGTGCGCGTGGGGCGTGCTCTCGTCCATGTGGACGGTGAAGTGAACCATGTTCTGCTCGCCGGCCTCAGCCTTGACGAACTCGAACACGTCACCGAAGAACGCTCTCACCTCCTCGGCGTCTTTGGCGGCAAAGAACTCCGGGCTTGCGGTGGCGACACCCTCAACCAGAACCACCGCGTCTTTGCGCACCTTACGCACGGGCTTCTTAAACTTCTCGATACGAGCGTGTATCTCTTGCGCATATTCGCCATGAGGAATCAGTTCCTCGTTGAGATATGAGCGCTCAGGGTCGATGTCCTCGTTTGAGTACCGCCCGAACTGACGGTCGATATGACGCTGCATCGCTCCCACAGCCGTGCTCTTCACCTTCTGCACTCTGATGATTCCGCAAGCCATGACACACCTCCTAGTACGAGCGCCTGTGTTTTTATCCGGGGACGCGACTCAGTGGTTGTGCCGGTATGCGTCATACGCGCGAAGTAGATTGTTCTCCTCGATTCGAGAGTCCCCGATGTCGCCCCCGCAGATGGGGCACACGGCCACCTCTGCGATGTAGCTCGTGTCCTCGCCCCTAATGGGAAGTGACTCGATTCTACTCACGACCGTCGCAGTGACCTCCGTATCACATGAGGGGCAGAAAGTGTCGAAAGTTTTTTCGCCCTGCGTCATCTCTGGACTCATTTTCGTTCCTCTCCATGCTCGTTTTTATTGCGAGTGACTTTGCTCCATGTCTCATTTTCGAGCCGCATGGATAACGCCTTGCTGCTCTGAATCCTTGTTGACATTCACCAGAATCGGAGCAAGCCAATGAACAACGATGTCTGTTGGGTTATCTCTTGGACCGACCCAATAGCAGTGCCAGTGCGCACGACGGATGTGCGGGGAAACGCGATGTGCTCCTCCAACACCGTCACCCTCATGAACGACCTCTCGTGCCTCTCCAAGTGCCCGACCGACACGATAGCCGACTCGCGTCACCTCAGCAGCAGAAAGGCCGTCATCTTTGAGCGTCCGATTCTTTCTACGTCGCGGAGAGTAGAAGGATTCGATGTCGGCTTCTTTTGACACGATATAGATGAGTGCCGCGAGGACATGCATGAGGTCGTGGTCCTCACCATGACGGCCCCAGCCACTACCATCGACGAATCGGTAGTTGTCGTTAGGAAGAAGATACGACCAGTCACCCTTGACCTCATTTGCAATGAGGTCTGCAATAGACCTATATTCCCCAACCTCGTATGTGTTTCCCCAAGCACGGATTCCAACAACAGTTGACTGGGGTTCCGTTCCTCCTAACGTCAATGTTGAGATGAAACGTGAGAAGAAACGTATTTCAAGAATGTCGTCTATGTAACTTACCAGAGCTCCATCTGTATGCACATGCTCCTCGATGCCCGGTCGGTCACAAAAAAACTCGTCATGAGGGCAGCGCACATACAGAATGGGATATGGCATCTTTGACAAGATGTTCGTCGGAATCTTGTCTGACGGACTGACGGATAGCTCGTCGTAGAGCTTCTTGTCGAAGTCATATATCTGTTTGCACTTACGCCAGTTTGCCATCATCGAGACAATCCATGGGTCAACAATCTCTAGTGCCAGCCCCTCATGCCGGATGCCATGCCCTTTGAAATCGGCTACGATTTTTTGCACTTGCTCGCTCTTATAGGACACGAATCCGTCAACCCCGCTGATTGCCTTTCTCAAGCCGGGGAGATGTTGATAGAACTCGTCGAACTTTATCTCAGGATAGACCCGCTGATACACCTTCATCCATTCCGCCCTTTCCTTGCCCAGTTACCTCACTCCGCCAGATGCTTCGCTCGGTGACCAGAGCTCGTTTCAGGTGAACTCACTTCGTAACCTTCTAGCTCCGGCTCTTCCTCGTCCTCTATTTTTGATTCTGATTCCAACCGAATGACGACATGTTGTTTTCTTGCTTCCTTGCTCAACGACTGAAGGGCTGTCCTGATTTGAAGAAAGGTGTCCCGTTCGTCCTCGAGTATGGGGGCAACACTTTTCTCGTTGAACACATCTAGACCGTAGGTGTTGAGGAAACGCATTAGCTGATTCAAATTGACACCGTGCTTGTGGACCTCTGCGCGCAACCTTCTCAAGGGCTCGGTGTCAATGGTGACGACTCTTGAATCAGGAGAGTTGATTGCGACAGCGCGGATGTAGGCAGAGACGGACATTCCCGCTTTTGCCGCATTGCGGCGAAGACGCTCACGTTCTTCTTTACTTACACGAATCAGAATTGTCTTCTCTTTCGGTGACATGTCTGTCGTCTCCTCCTTTGAATCGTGCTGTCGAGAGTCATTAACGGTGTCGCCACCGTTTCCGGTTTTGAAGACGAAGGTGTCGCATATGCGAAAACCTTCGGCCTTGCTCTTGAACGGGTGCCGCCACCCGGATTGTCCTTTCTCTCGCGAACGAACCCTCAGTTCGGGCGGGAGCAAGATGGAAATGTATATACAAAAGCGGGCGAAAAGCCCATTTGTATATACACTTCCCAAATCTTGCATGTGAGCAGTGCTAGTATAGCACCCGGAGGGCGGCCCAGCCGCTGCGAGAGCGCATCGACGCGAAAAAACAAGGTGCCGCCACCTTGCTTTTACGTGACGAAATGCGCGGTGTCCTTCGTGGCGGCCTGCGCCACGAAGGACAGAAGAGGTCGGGCGTTCCCGCCCGACCTCTTCTCGTTCAGTTGGACTTGCACTGAAAAGGGTCACGACGCCCGCAATCGGGTCTCCCTGTAGAGTTCTCGCAGCCACGGATAAATGGACTTGGTAACGATGCTGTCAACTCTTTCGTTCTCTTCGTCAGTACGCGACCGGGCATTGAAGGTGTCAAGCATGAACTTGTAATCACGATAGGAATCAAACGCCTTACGCTTATATAAGAACAAGAGAAGTCGGCGCGAGTAAAATCTCGCGTCAAAGGGAACGTATTTCCCACGCCCAAGACGCACCGCCTCATTCATGAGGTTAATGGCTTCTCGCCACGCACGTTGCTCCCTAGTCATCGCATCAACGCCGAACTTCTCTATACATGTGGAGCCGATGGGGAACAACGTATTTCCGTTCACGACGTTTTTAATTGTGAATTGGTAACGCAATCCCTCTTGTCCACACACGCAATTCTCAGCACAACTCATGTCATCAATGCAGTCAATGACCTCCCACTCGGCCCGCGCGTCATCCCACTCCTCGGCGTTGGAAAGAGCAATCACAGAGCTCATGAGATTCCTGCGCGCACCGTCACACATTCGTCGCTTCCTCTCTGCCAAGAATCACGCTGGCGGTCTCTTCATCCTTGTCGTTCTGTTTGAATCGGTCGGGCGTAATCACCCGACCGATTCTTGTTTGTAACTTTCCACCGTGTCTCATCGTGGGGAAAGATGCGCCACGGCTTCGCCGACCGTCGTACCGGGAATCAACATGACGTTTCTGACAAGCCAGTCAATCGCTTCGCCCTGATGGCCGAATCCTTTCAACTCCTGAATCAACTCGAGCCCACGTACAGTCTCGTTTGCGACGTTCGTCGTGATGTAGCGCCTGTTTTCCATTGCATCCATGACAACGTCCACTCATCAATCCTCTCGACTCTAAGTCCAACGCGCTACCAGAAGAACATGCCCATGCAAGAGAAGAGCAGTGCGCCCACGATTGCGACAAAAACGAATGGGAAGAGGCATCCGCCGCAACCGCGTCGATAACTCCCATAGTACATCGGGGTTCCCCGACCCCAAAGACCGCCACGCGGCGGTGGGGGAGGAGGCCCACCATGACCATGTGGACCTCCGTGCCCCCCTGGCTCTCTACCGTTCATCATTCAATCCCTTCGTCCAAACGTTCCATCAAGATGCTCAAGAATGCGAGCAAGGCAACCTCCAAGAAAAAGAAGGCAACATACTCATACCATCGCACTGCTTCCAGATGCTCCTTGAGTGCTTCACTCTCTCCGAAACTGGCGAAGCAGAGAAGCGCTAATGCATAAGCTATGACAGACAGCATGCCAACCACTATGGCTCCATCTATAACATGGCGCAGCACAATTTCATGAAAGTGATTGTCATCCATCAATGTTCCCCTCTCGACACCACCGACCATGCGCCATCAAGAGCTTTCTAGTTCTTCTGCGGCCTCATCACGCGCAGCCTCGTTCGCGTAGAATGTCGACCGCGCAATCTCGCCGTTGTTCGTCTTCGACGGGTCCTCGCCCGCAAACACGAGCTTTCGCTCGTCGCCCGACCCCTCCATCTCGTATGGAAGACTCAGCAACGTGGCGGTAAGGTATATCAACCCCTCGTCAGTCTGGCTCCACTCGCCAGACGCCGACGTGCTTCCGTTGTAATACCAAGTTCCACTCTCGTCGATTTCGAGCGTCGAGATGACACCGTATGTGTTGACTCCGTACCATGTGCCGACGACACTCTCGTCGTCACTCCCGCCGCCGCTCTCCGCCGAGCATGCCGTCATAAGGCCAACCGTCGGCACCATGAGCGTACCAATCCCTATCACGCGAACGAACTCTCGCCTTGTAATGTCCCTCATCGTCTTCTCCTTTCTAACTCATCACCTATGTCGAATCATACGGTCGATGTCATATAACGCTCGATACAACAGAAAGCGCAACCGCGCCCATCCGCGCAGAAACACGGCGCGTCTCGTGACCTTCATCGCACGATGCCCTTCAAGGCGTCTATGATGCCTGCCGCCAGATAACACTTGCGCATGCTGTCAAACACTCTGACGTATGCCACACACGCACGCATCTCTGGAATGAGCTGACTCACAGCCTCGGCGGCAGTATCCGCGTGGCAGATTGCCACGTCGGACCCCTTTTCGCGACCAGCCGTCGCCACCGGCTCTGACAACTTCACGTAATACCACTTCTTCATTCCGCCCATCCTTCCCGTTGTCTCACTCTTAGATTGAGTTGGTCATTCTGAGGATGTTCTCGCGCTGTCGCGGACCCAGACCTCTGACGCGCCGCCCGTCGCCAATGCCCGCATCGCGCATGATTGTCGCAGCGCGTGCGCTCCCGATTCCGGGGAGGCTCATGAGAAGCTGCCGCACATGTAGTCGCTGCGCGCGGTCATCCTCAAGCGCGTTGGCGAGTGTCAGCTTTCCTGCCTTCATATCTCGCCTCAGCTCTGCACGTCTGCGACGCGCGACCATCGCAAGCTCAAGGCTCTCCTTCCGCTGCTCGGGCGAGCGCTCTGGCACATCGTTCTTACTCATTCTCAGTCTCCTTTTCTCTACATCTTAGACCGGCTCGTAATGCGTGATGATGACCGTACTGCTGCCGTCTCCGACACACGTCTGGAAGGCAATACCACCATTGGCCGTAGCCCAGTCCTTGATAGTGCTGTAGGCCTGCCCAACGGTTGCGTATTGACAGGAGACGTAACGGTAGATGACACCGTCAACCTCAACATAGGTGGGCTTGCTCGCAATCATCTTGCCGTTAGTTCCGACAGAGTAATGCGCCACGAAGTAACGACTGAAATACTCTGTAATGCCACCATTTGAGTCTACATATTGTCCTGTCACATAGGAGATTCGCCATGGGTTGCTAATGCTGGAACCCACCGCACCGGAACTTGAGCTCGAAGAGCTAGAGCTACCAGACGACGAGCTGCTACCGCTCGAGGACGAACCCGAGGAACCAGAGCTGGATGAACTGTTATTCGAGGAAGAGCTGCCACTACTTGAAGACGAGGAAGTCGTATTACTGGTGGCAGCGGCGGCTGCCGCAGCTGCTGCCTCCTCAGCCTCACGCTCCTCCCATTCCTCATGTGAACTAGTCACTGCCTCCATTGCAGTCGCAAGAGCCTCTGCTGCCTCATCGTAGGCTCCGGCACCGCCCGCACTCGGTTCGACAGCAAGTGCCTCATCCGCGGCGGCGATGGCATCGCTCAAGCTCTCCCATGTCTCGTCATCCTCAACCTCGCCCTCGGTATCCTCGAGCAGGGACTGAGCCTCGTCGCGGCTCGCTTGCAGGGTGTCGAAAGCGTCCTGCGCGTCCTTGAGCAAGACAGAATTCTCAACGGACTCGATGGCCGAGTGGATGGCGGCGACGGCTGTCGCCGCCTCGCTCTGCTTCTCAGCATTCGTCTCAATGCCTGCCTCGATGGCCGAGGAGTCGAAAATCGTCGAACAATCATGTTCGTAAGGTGTCGCCTCAAGTGTCTCAAGCGCCTGACTCACGGCCTCCTCGAGGTCGGAGAGCACAGTCTCGTCAGCGACATCCGCCACGTCCGTGTCCTCGAGCAAAGCCTCCGCCGTAGTGGCTGTCGAGGTCAACGTCTGCGTCACGTTCGTCAGTCGATGGCTCGATTCCTCTAGCTGAGATGTGACGGCTGCGTGGGCGACCGTGGCGTTGTAATAGCTTCCTGCGCACAGCGCCAGAACCAATCCGGCGGCGACGACGCATGGCCGAAGCCGCCTTCTCATACCTTCATCCATGTCTGACTCCTTTCGTACCTATCCCAGCTCGTCCGTCAGCAAGCGACGCACGAGCTGGGTCATGTTCTCACCGGTCTCCACTCTGTGAAGCAGCACCTTGCGATGGAGGTCGCGCGGCAGCCGGATGTTCGTCACAACGTACTCATCCGCCGCCAGAGCGCTCTTGCCCTCCTCAACCACAGCCTGCCCTCGCCGCGCCTTCGCGGCAGAGGCCATGAACGCATTAGCCATTCTTCTCCTCCATTTCCATCAAGACTTTGTCAGCCAACTCCTCAAGCCACGGTACGGCGTGGCTATAGGGGGCATAATCCGCCACGGACTTACCCTCGCCCGCAGCTTGCGCGAGCGCGACAGCGCGCGGCACTTGAGCGAAAACATCAAGACCCACGGACCCAAGGTATTCCATGAGCTGCCGGTCCAAGCGCCCGAAGGCGTAGTAGGCGTTGACGATGACCGCGATACGAGCGCGCGTGCCCGACTGCCGTGCGATGTCGATGGTGCGCTCCGTCGGTTCCAAGTCCCGCGTGCTTGCGAGCATGGGGACAAGGATGAGGTCTGCGGCACGGCACCAGTCACCCATGGCATCGCTGAGCGAGCCCGCCGTATCGACTATCTGAAAGTCACAGGACTCGGCGACGTCGGGGTCATCGCAGACCTCATGGACACTCCCGCCCTGTGGGTCGGTAGACACGAAGGCCACCGTCTGCCCTCGTCGCTCAAGGGCGAAGGCCAGCTCATCGGCGAGAGTCGTCTTCCCGACGCCGCCCTTCTGGTTAAGAAACAAAACCGTAAACATATGCCATCCCTTCTTCTTCACAGCACGAGGTCGGTGCAACTTGCGTTAGAACGCAACATCCTCGCCGTAGAGCTCCGGCTGATAGGCGGCATTGGTCTGCGGCGCGCCATCTGCGGCCTCATTCCTGCGGCTCATGAACTCAAGCTCCTCCACAATGACCTCGAAGTAGGCGCGACTCTCGCCGTCCTTGAGATAGGTGACCTGGCGAAGATGGCCGCTCACGGTCATCTTCGTTCCCTTGACGAGGTGTTGCGCCAGCTTCTCGGCGCGAGTGCCATAGATGACGCAGGGGAAGAACGACGGGTCGTCCTCCCAGTCCCCGTTCTCTCCGCGGCGACGGTTATTCACCGCAAGAGTGAAGTTCAGCACCGGCACCTGCGACCTTGTGAGGCGCAGAACCGCGTCCTTAGTGAGATTTCCAGTAAGACACGCCGAATTGACTGCCATTGAACCTTCTCCTTTCGTTCCGACACCATCGTGTCGAGACTATACTGCTGTAAATATAGTAATCCATAAAACTATAGTGATAGATAGACATCTATCCATCACCACAAATCTCACATTCGAGCGTCATGACAAGAGGTCGCGCGTAAACGCGACCTCTTGTCGGCAGCAATTTTCATGGCTCAACTCGTTATTGCTCCGCGCCCGACATTTCCTTCTCTCGTCAGGTCGTATCCAACTACGCAACTCCTGCGCCGAGCATCGCTGCGCTCTCCATCGCCCATGCAGGTCTTACCCGAAGCGCCTAGAGCGAATGAGGATGAGGCGTGCTGTCAGCCTCGACGCAATAGAAAACCTCGTCTGGCGCGGTCATCGCGACCACGAACTTCATGTCGGTATGCGCGGCCATGAACGCATTGAGCACGTAGTCGGAGAAGTGCTCAACCAGCTTGCGTTTCGCAGCATCCGCGTCCGCCGCGTCTACCAGCACCGGAAACGGCTCAGGAGCAACCATGAATCGAAACTCGCTCTTGCTATCTCGCCTGTCAAAAGCGGCGACAACCTCGGCGATGACGGCATCACAGAACTTCTCGTCAGGGAACGCGCCAATGACGGCATCCATCTCATCAAGGAGAGCCTTGAGCTTCCTCGCTCCCGCGATGACATCACCTGTCACCTGCTCGTGCTTTGCCTTGTCTGTCACTTTGAAACCCCTTCCAACTCAATCCTTGTTCCAATGATGCACGCAGGCGTTCTGATACGCCTTGCGGTACAACCCTCTTGGTACCCGTTCGTTGAATGGAGCATAATAACGCACCATCTGTCCGGGTCTCGCGACAAGCATGGTCACCAGACGCCCGCTCTCCGCGTTGAACACCAAGACCACGCCTGTGGTCGTAAGAGTGTGGACCTCAAGACCAGAGCGATGACCAGTGTCAACCAAGCAACTGCGAACCGCATGGCCGAAGCCGACATCTCGGCAGATGCGCTCATAGCGCTCACGTCGCTCTCGCTTGAAGTGCTTGGTCATGTGCTCGAGGTCAAGGTTCTGGCAGAGCGTGTCCCCACTCTCGTTATGATAGTCGATGACCTCGAAGCGCCTGCCCATGACCTGCCCCCTTCGTGTCGACCCTTAATGCTACCAATATAGCAAACTATATTGGTAGATATATTAGAACCAACAAAGACACATAGCTTTCACACAGTACACGACACAATCATGACTTCTGCCAAAATCCACAATGGACAGGGAAAAGGGGTACCCCATCGGATACCCCTTTTCCCGCGAGTCGGCTCGGAGGACGGCCGTTCACGGCTGTGCCTTCTCCCTTCGCTACTAATCAACTCCCTTACGAGACAGGTCAGGTCGCTTCGTTGCTTTGCCCTTTCGCTTCGTCGCCGTCCACGGCTCAGCTATACCCCCGCTTGCTCACATCTTTGCCCTTCCTTTTCCGTTCTGCCAACTCATTTCATTTCCGTTCCTCCTCACCACAGGGCGCTGCGATGCCCTCGCTAGTCGTCGCGTAGCGACCGGTGCCTTTCCGTATCTCATCCAATCATTTCCATCAGGGCAACTCTCAGCCATTCCCATTTCTTCGCGCGTCGCCGCCGAGCGCGGCCATGCCTTAGCTAATCACCTTGCAGTGACACAAATCCTTCTCGGTGCTCTCCCAGCCCGGCTGCGCCTTCTCATCTCGCGCTCTCGCGCGGCCTGTCCTCTCCTTTTCTAATCCACTCGGTCCGCCGCGGAGCCCTGCTCTGCCTACGCCTTGCAATACGTTGTGATTTCGCGGCTGTTCTAGACGGTACTACTCACATCCCTCGCCCGGCTATTCCTATCATTACCGAACAATTCCCTTACGAGACAGGTCAGGTCGCTTCGTTGCTTTGCCCTTTCGCCTCGTTGCCGTCCTCGGCACGGCTTCGCCCCCGCCTGCTCATTCGCTGCCGAGCAGCGCCGTCCTTGCCCTTCCTTTTCCGTTCTGCCAACTCATTTCGTTTCCGTTCCTCCTCACCACAGGGCGCTGCGGTGCCCTTGCTAGTCGTCGCGTAGCGACCGGTGCCTTTCCGTATCTCAGCCCCTCAGCTCTATTCTTTGCCTTCTCATCTCGAAGCGCAGCCCTTGCGCAGCCCTGCCTCTCCTTAGCCATTCGACTCGACTCCTCGCGGGCGTCGCGGGGCATAGCCCTCGCCGCTCTCTACAGTGCTGTTCTGAGCCTTGCGCAGCCCTAGCGCCACCTTTTTGCAGGGCTAGGGGAGGTCAGTCGACCACCTCCTCCCACTCGAACCTCCCCTTGCCGGAGTTGCGCCACTGGAAGAGACCGCGGAACTGCCCGTAGTCAAGCCACTCGCGCACGGTCTCGACATCCTGCGGGTTCATGACCAGTATGTCGAAGTCGAGGACCGTACCAGCCGGGACGGTCTCGGAGGCCGCGAGAGCCACACGCTCGCCCTGTGCCGTGCTCGCGCGCAGCGGACGCTCGCATCGGCCCATCTCAGTGCCCTCGGGCAGCTCGAAGGTTATGATGCGCGGGCCGACGAAGATGGTCCCGTCAATGACCTTCTTGTGGGCCTTGAGCTTGCTCGAACGGGTGCCGGGAACACGGCGGAGTGCGGAGCAAGAATCCTTGAAGAAGCCTTTGATTTGGTAATCCCAGCAGAAGGGCTTGCCGTCCTCGTCGCGAGGAAAGCAGGTGGTCGCATCCTCCGGCACGTCGGTCTGAGCCACCGCCCCGACCTCCTCCTCGCCCAGCTCGGGGTTAGGAGCCTTCGACGCGATGAACTTGCTGTAGACCTCCGGGTCGCCGGGCGTCATGCCCAGCGCCTCCTCGATGAGCGTGAGGCGCACGTGGAGAACCGTGCCAAGACCTGCCATACGATTCTTTGCCATTTCCATTCCTTTCCTCTGTTATACAGCCCTACAACAATACCAACATAGCACCTAACATTAGTTGTAATGTGTGAACACAGCAATACACACATCATCAACACAGGCCACTCCGCTAAAACAGGTCACCTCCAACGTCAGCGCGATGCAGCAAGCTCATCTTCGTTGAGCCATCGCCGAAATAGACGACCTGAGAGCAACGGATGATGTGTGGCAATCTCGCGTGATTGGCGGCGCGGATGGCATCGCCATATATGCGCGCCGCGGCCTCGAAGTCCGACACCCACCAGCCCTTTCTCTCCCCACCATCAGGAGAGAACTCCATGTCCTCAACCTCGTAGCGAACCTCGTCTCGACGACGCACCCTCGATGACCTTGTCATCAGCATCAGCTCCCTTTCCTCTAGCAAGCCAATATGCCCGCAGCCACAGCACCTGCGAGCACCAACATCAGTCCACAAAACGTCACACACTCCACTAATCCCATGCGTCTCACTCCCTTCCTTCGCTCGTCTCAATCGCGACAAAAACATGCTAACCAGATGAGAAACGCAAGGATGACAAGCGTATCGCCAGCGATAGTCACATTGACCATTACCAGTCGCCCCCACGAGAGCTCTCGCGAGCTGCGTGTGACCGCCCCCACCGCCGATGTTTCCTCTCAAGAGCCGCTTGTCGCTCTTCCGGGTCACGCGGCCTCGCAAGCGTGAGCACGGAATAGAGGTCCCTGACCTTGATGTGTCGCAGTCCGTCGGCGGTCTGGATGGAAAACGTGTGCGGATGCCATTTGGCAGCGTAGTTCTCGCGGACGATGGTTCCGGTCACGACCTCATATCCTGCGAAGCGGCGCAAGGAGCCTATGAACGTAGCCCTCGCGAAGGCGACCTCGTCACCGACGCAGGCGTCGCCTGTCACGTCCTCGGTGTACCCTTCTAGCTCGTGCAGAGCGGCACGCGCCGCTTCCTCGGTGCGATAGCGTCCGTCGGTCATGATGACCCCCCTAGGTTTGTACCTGCCATAACTCAATACTACCAACCTTTCTCCCCACACCGGTA
>CAYQCM010000024.1:0-14198 GCA_964416045.1 uncultured Eubacteriales bacterium
ATCTTTTACGAGTTTTATCATGCCATCGCAGAAAGTGGATTTAAGTTTTGAAAGCATTCTGTATTCAAGTATAAGATTTATAGCTGGATGGAAATCTTTTAAACTTTCTAAAACTTCAGCACTGGTTGAATATCCACTTTTATTTTTTTTACCTTTATTAAGTTTTAATTCTTCAAATATTATATTGCTCAATTGCTTAGGGGAATTTATATTAAATTCAATACCAATTATATCGTATATATTGTTTTGTAATTGGGTAATTTTTTGCTGTAATTTTTCAGAATATTCTTTAAGTCCGTCTTTATCTATTTCAAACCCTGTATTTTCCATATCAGCAAGTACTGAGGCAAGGGGCTGTTCTACTTTTTCAAGAAGAAACATTTGATTCTTTTGAATAAGTTCGTTTTCTAATTTATTTGCAAGGGCAGGTAGTGAAGCTGCGTAGAAAATTATATTGTCTTGATCGGCGTTATCTATACTTGGTCGAGGGATATCGTACATGGGAATAATTTTTTCTAAAGAATAGTTTGTTAGTGATGGATTTAAGATATATGAAGCAAGTAAAATGTCAAATTTAATATTTGAGATATTTACTTTCATTTTAATAGATAAATATTTTAGAAGCTTTGAATCATAAGTCGTTTTAGAAATATTAGGGTCTTCGAATAGATCTTTTATAAATCCAAAGAAGTTTTTGTCTGAATTTTTTGCAATATATATATTATTATCTATCAGGATGATTAATTTTTCTATAATATTTTTTTTGATGTCAGATAAAAAATAAACTTCTTTTTTATTTTTTATAATTTGTAAAATTTTTTGATAGTCATTAATATTTTTAATCGAAAATTTTTCAGATGTATCTAATTTATTATCCTTATTTATGTTTGAAGATGAAAGATTCATTTTATTTATAAGGGAAAAAAATTCTAAATCTTTCATGAGTTTTACGGTTTTATCTATATCAGGGCTAGAAGGGGAATAATTTTCAAGATTTTTGTTTATCGGAACCTCAGTATAAATTTTCCCGAGTGCTCGGCTCATATAGGCCAAGTCTTTTCCCTCTATTAATTTATTTTTAAGGGTATCTTTTATGTAAAGAGAATTTATATTATTGTAGATATTATCTATACTTTCATATTCACTTATTAATTTAAGAGCAGTTTTTTGTCCGATACCTTTTATGCCCGGGATGTTATCGGAAGTATCTCCCTGAAGTGCTTTTACGTCAATAAGCTGAGATGGAGATATCCCGTATTCCTCCTTTATTTTATTTTCATCATATAGGGTTGTTTCGGTTTTTTGATTGCGTGTGATTGCCATATTGACGCTTACATTTTTTGAAACTAACTGAAGAATATCACGATCCCCGGTTGCAAGTATACATTTGTAATCATCATTTTTATTGCATATATTGGCAATAGTCCCTAATATATCATCTGCCTCATACCCTTCACAAGTGACGATTTTATATCCAAGATACTCTATTAAGTTTTGAAGATCAGGAAGCTGAGAAGCAAGTTCGTTTGGCATACCATGGCGATTTTGTTTATAGCCTGAATAAATTTCATTTCTAAAAGTTTTTTGAGGAAGGTCGAATGCACAAATAATTATGTCGGGATTAATTTGGGCTTTTAATTTTTCCAGTGTTACTATAAATCCGTATATAGCGTTTGTAAACTTTCCGGTTTTCGTTGATAACAATTTTATTCCGTAAAAAGCTCTGTTAAATATGCTGTTACTATCAATGACTAATATTTTTTTCAATTTAAATCCACCTAAATAAATTTTTATAAATTATATTTTACCATTTCCAAAAATTAAATAAAATAGTTTAGGAATATATTTAAAACAATATGTATTATTGGTATTAATTAATAATTTAATTATAAATTTATTGACTATACTATTATAATATAATAAAATAATACACAAAATAAATATATTATCAAAAAGGAGAAAAAAATTATGGATAAAAATACATTAACGGAAATAGCTCAAGATAAAGAATTCATTAAAAAACTTGTAAGCCAGGATACAGACGAGGGGTTTAAAAATATTTTAGGGGAAAAAAATATAAATATAAATTTAGAGGATGCTAAAGAGATACGTACCCAATTAAATTCAGCAATAAAGGGAAATGTAAATCTCACAGATGAAGAGCTAGAAATTATTAATGGAAGTAAAGCTTCTGTTGGAGACGCGATTAAATATACTGTTAAAACGGCTGTTGCGTTGACACTTATTGCTGCAGTTGGTAAAGTAGGGTATGACGTTTATGATGACGTTGCTAATAGAAATACCCTTGGAGGTGTATGTAATCATGTAAAGCGTAGAGCTGGTTTTGGAGGAGCCTATAAGAGAGCCATACACAAGATTGGTGACGCAATTATAGATGTTACAGGTGGAAGCGGAGAAGAAAACGGGCATACTAAAGACATAAAATCCCTTACAGGTCAAGAAGAAAAATCAGAAGAAATAGTAAAAGGATTTGGTATAAAAAACGGTAAATTATTTTAGACTTGGGTAAATTGTTAATTATATAAATAAAAGATTTAGGAATAATAGATTAGAACCATGAACCTACTGAAAAGGTAGTGGTTCTAAAATTATATAATTATATGATGAGAGGTATATCAAGTGAAAATATTTGGTGAACTTTTTAATATGGATAACATATTAAAACCATACGAAAATTATGATGAATATTTAAAAGATAATTTTAATTGGCTGGAAATAATATTAACTCATTATATATTGTTTATAGATGAGGTGAAGAATTTCGATACGGACATGTTTTATGATGAAAAAAAGATACAAGAAAAAATAAAACAGTCCAGAGAAAGTAGTATAATGGATTTTAATCGTGCAAGATTTTTTATAGATAGTAGATTAGGAGCAAATAGAAAAGTATTTTATTCCGGTGAATATATATTAAGAAAGTACAGATTTAATGGATTTGAATGGTTTTGTGTAATTGCCTTAATAGCTAATAAGGTAAATAATTTTTTTGGTCAAGAGAAATTAGGTTTTGAGACTTTGTATAAGATATATAAATTTTCTTATGAGATGAACAATTTAAAGTCAGACTACAAGGCGTTAAGCGAGTCAAAATATAGATTAGAAGCGCTTTGTCTTGAGTATAACAAATTTGAAATTAGTAAAAGAATTTTTGATTTTATAGTATATAATTCGGAAAAAAATCTTTCAATTAGCGGAGTTGACGTAATACTTCCTTCAAGTGACGTCCGGTTACCTATAAGAGAAGAAATCGCAATAAATATTAAAAATTTTATAAGTACTTCCCCGAAAAATGACGTAACTTTTATATATATGCAAGGGGATAGCGGAATAGGAAAACGTACAATAGTTAAAAGGGTTGCGCAAATGGATGAACAAGCGTTAATAATAATTAATATTTCTAAGTGCTGTATTGATGACAAAGAAAAATTTAGCAGCATATTGATCACATGTTTCAGGGAAGCAACATTAAGTGGTGGATATGTGGCAATCGTGGGACTTGACATTCTATATGAGGATTCTTTGAAATATAAGTATAATATTGATTTTATATTTGATAAAGTAGGGTCATACGCTAAAGTAATATTTATGCTTTCAGATACAGATTTAAAAAAAACAGTGGAATTAAGTGGAGATAGATTTTTACAAGTTAATCTTGAAGACTTAGATAGTCAAGAAAGACTAATACTTTGGGAGAAAAACTTTGAATCGTTAAAGGGAATTACGGATGTAAAAGCTAGTGATATGTCTAATAAATTTGGATTTAATCCGGGTCAAATAGTAGGTACTGTAAATCGGGCTAGGAACTTGTATCTTTCAAGGGCTAACAAGAAACTTGATGAAAAAGAAATATGTGAATGTGCATATTCCCAAATAGTTAATACGTTATCCGAAAAGGCCACTAGAGTAAAATCCAAACATACTTGGAACGATCTTATACTTAATCCTAAGGAGAAAGAAATGCTTAAAAGTGCCTGCGCACAAGTTAAGTACAAACATATAGTTTATGATAAATGGAAAATGAAAGATAGAATACTTTACGGTAGAGGGGTAAGTATGTTATTTGCGGGGCCTCCGGGTACCGGTAAAACCATGGCAGCGGGAGTTATTGCAAATGATTTGGGGTTAGAAATTTATAGAGTGGATTTATCCCAGATAGTGTCTAAATATATAGGAGAAACTGAAAAAAATCTGAATAGTATTTTTAATGAGGCTCGTAGTAGTAACGTAATATTATTTTTTGACGAGACAGACGCACTTTTTGGTAAAAGAACAGAAGTTAAAGATTCCCACGATAAAAATGCAAATGTTGAGACTTCATTTTTACTCCAGAAGATGGAGGAGTATGAGGGAATAACGATAATGACAACAAACTTTTTACAAAATATAGACAGTGCATTTTTTAGAAGAATCAGTTATGTTATACATTTTGAGTTTCCTGACAAAGAATCTCGCAAAAAAATATGGGAGAATATGTATCCCGCAAGTGTACCTAGGGCAAAAGATATAGACTTTGGATATTTGGCAAGACAATTTGAAATTGCCGGAGGAAATATTAAAAATATAGCTTTAACTTCATTATTTTTAGCTGCTAAGAGTGAGGAGAAAATTCTTACTATGAAACATATATTAACTGCTGTGAGGTATGAGCTAAAGAAGCAAGGTAAAACTCTTCTTAAAGAAGACTTTAATGAGTATGGTTATTTAATGGAAAATAAAGGAAAATAATTTGTAATTTATATATAAAATTTTTAACAAAATTTATATAATTATATTGACTAATTTCGACAAATATGATATTATTTAAATATCAAACACTTGGGGGTATGATTATGGATGATAAATATAAAAAGTTAAGTGCATTAGAAGATGAAGAAATAGGAGCTATAACTGGTGGTACGAAAATACGGACACCGAAAAAATTATTTAACGTATCGCGACGCCATGGACGATATAGAAGACGTTTATACGAGAAGTATTGCCCCTCCCCCGAAGAAGCTTTGAAGGATGTCCCCACAACGCTTGAGCTAAGGCCTGAAGATTATTGTGAAAAGTGTGGGGGAGTGATTTGTGGCGACGGGTGCGAATGTGGCGAAGAATAATAAATATATAAAATTTACATATCTAATTAATTAGATATGTAAATTTTTATTTTGATTCAAAAGGGTGTTTGAAAATATAAAGTTGTTTTTAAGTGAAGTTATTATATTTTATAATTTTTTCTAGATCAAATCACACTTTTTTAATGTCTTTCATAGGATATATTGAAAAAGTGAGAGGATGATTTACATGAGTAAAAATAAAAATATATCTAAATTTTTCTTAGGAGCAAATACTCCCGGTGGATTCTTTTCCAGATTTGATAATCTATATACCCCTGATAAAGATTGGTTTTGTTATATAATAAAAGGAGGCCCCGGTACGGGAAAATCTGGACTTATGAAAAAGATAGCAAAAGCTGCCGAAAATCGAAATATAAAGACGGAGTTAATATATTGTTCTTCAGATCCTGGTTCCTTAGATGCTGTGATTTTCCCCGAGAAAAAAATTTGTATTGCCGATGGTACTTCACCACATTCTATAGATCCGGTATATCCAGGAGAATCAGATACGATTATAAGTTTAAGTGATTGGTGGGATTCAAATAAACTTTATGATTCTAGGGAAAATATTATTAATTTATCAAAAAAGAATTCAAATTACCACTTAAGGTCAAGATTGTACCTGCAAGCCTACGGTAATATATATAAAGACACTCTGAAAATAATCCAAGATGGTATAGATAAAGATAAAATAAAAAGTTATTCAAAAAGATTATCAAAAAAGATTTTAAAAGAAAAGCAAAATAGATTGGGCAAAGAAAAAATATATTTTATAAGCGGTATTACCCCGGACGGAGTAATTATTTTTGAAGATACCATAAATAATTATGAGCATATATATACTATAGAGGATGAATATGGAATAGTAAGTAGCTTTATACTCCAGGATATACGTTATTTTGCTATGGAACATGGGTATGATATAATAACATGTTTTTGCCCTATAGATCCTCAAAACAAGGTAGAGTGTGTTTTAATACCGGATTTAGATTTTGTATTTGCCTCATCTAATAGTTTGCATCCCTTAAATAGCGTAAAATATGAACAAAAGATAAATGCTCATAGGTTTTTTGATAGTAAAAAGATTCAGGAAAATAAACAAAAAATAAGATTCAATAAAAAGATACTAAATGAACTTTTAAAAGAATCTATTAGTAATCTTTCAAAAGCAAAATCTGTACACGACAAACTTGAAGAAGAGTATATAAAATCCATGAATTTTGAAAAAGTGGATAAATTAGCTGATGATATTATAAATAAGATATTTTAGTAATATTTTATTTTAATTTATACCATTTTTTAATTCTGTCAATTAGGGCTTGAGCAGTCATGGATTTTATAGATGTTGGAGGTCTTTCGTTTTTTTTAATAATTAAATTTAGTTCAGCTATAGCTGAATCGTGGTCATTGTTTCTGACCCCACAAACGTATTTTTAAGCATTTAATAAATGCATATGAAAGTCTTCTCCGCCCATCCCTGAAAATATTTCACCAGGTGAAAAGAGTTTAATAGCAGTATTAAAGGCAATTGTTAAGTTTATTGATCTTCTTATAGAATTTAATGCATCATTAAACTCTTTTTTTACGTTGGGAAATAGTATAGATTTAGGAATAGCTACTATTTCCTCTAGATCATCATAGCTTTTAAGGTCAAGTCTTTGGATAAGTATAGTTGTAAATAATCGCCATCTGTTAGTTTGGGTAACTTTACCATACTTATATATAAAATCGAAAAATTCTTTAATGGGTTCAGCTGCTCGGGATATTAAGACATATTTACAAGAATATATCTTTACTACTTTATTTAATCCAAAACGTTTTTGAAGAGAAGACCTTTCTTTATTAGGAACTTCTTTTTTTTCTGTTTGAAGATATGCCAAATACAAACCTTTATTTTCAGGAGGATCCCATAGGGCAATGCCTGACATATTGTGACCGGTATTTACTATAATAACTATATCTGGTCCTACGATTTGTTGTGGAGTACATCTAAATAATGTTTGTACAGCGTAAGTAACTATAGTTTTGTTACTGGACGTAGAGTTATTACCTGGATTTTTTAGCCTAATTAAAGCATTTTCTTTTTTAGCAGTAGGACCATAATAAGAGTCAGAATTTTTTAAAGTTAACACTATTTTTTCATTTGAACCAAATTGTCCGGCTAAATACTGGTAAAATTTGACCGATACAGTACCACCTCTGCTATGTCCCCGTACATATATGTGTATTGTTTCGTCAGGAGCAGACATTAACATTCCTTTAATAGCAGGGGGTAATATTTTAGTGGCTGCATCGTACGCTTTTTCTGTAGTCCAACCTAACGTATTAAATATGCCTGGGCCATTAAAATAATAAGTATAATTCCAATCGCTTGCGGACTGGCCTTTTTTAATGCCAACATTTTTAAATTTGGAGGAATATGGTTTTACAGATTTATCATAAGTACACCCTGTTCCCATAAAATATATGAGTATATCCATAATGTATCACCCCCTAATTAAAATATTAATAATTAAATTATATATTTTTTTAAAAAAATATCAATATTGTACAAATGTTTTTGTAATTCTTAATCTTTCTGTATTAATTGTTAGTCCGGTTTTTTCATCATTATCAAAAATTATACATTCCATTTTACATTCTCCCGAGGCGTTTTCAAAACGTATCGGGAGTTTTTCAATCTGTTTTTTAATAATAATATCTTTTTTTACTCCAAGAACTGAATCTATAGGGCCCGTCATACCAACGTCAGTGATATATCCTGTTCCAAGGGGGAGGATTGTCTCATCTGACGTTTGAACATGGGTATGAGTACCAAACATAGCTGATATTTTTCCGTCTAGAAAGAATCCTAATGCGCGTTTTTCAGCTGTCGCTTCAGCATGAAAGTCCAGTATTTTTATTTTGCACTCAGATACTTCTTTTAAAATGTTAACCATTGTTTCGAAAGGGCACTTTAAATTTTCTAAATATACAACTCCCATAAGATTAATGACTGCAATTTTGATATCATTAATCTGAGCTATACAAAAACCTTTTCCGGGAGTAGTTGTTTGCGGATAGTTAGCTGGTCTAATGATGCAGGGATGTTTATCCAAAAAGTCTCTGATTTCTCTTTTTTTAAACACATGATTTCCGGTAGTTATAATATCTACTCCGTTTGAAAACAGAAATTTTGCCGAATCGGGAGTGATTCCATTTCCCTCAGCTGAATTTTCACCGTTTGCTATTACTAAATCTATATTCTTACGTTTTTTAAGAATGGAAAGTTTACTTTTTAAAAATTCACATCCGTTTTTTCCTACTATGTCTCCTATAGCGAGTATTTTCATAAAAGCACTCCTCGTTGTTGGTTATAAATATCTTTTAATGAAAATCAGACCCTATGATATAAAAGGTCTGATTGAATTTTTTTATTTGGCATATTCTACTATCCTTGTTTCTCTTATAATATTTACTTTAACTTGCCCTGGATAGTCGAGGTCAGATTCGATTTTTTTACATATATTTCTTGCTAAAAATATCATTTTCTCGTCGTTTACAATGTCGGGCTTAATCATTACTCTAATTTCCCTTCCGGCCTGAATAGCGAAACATTTTTCTACGCCCGTAAATGATGAAACGAGAGTTTCCAGCTTTTCAAGTCTTTTAATATATGTTTCTAAGTTTTCACGCCTTGCTCCGGGTCTTGCAGCTGAAATAGCATCTGCAGCTTGTAAGATGAGGGCGATTTCGGTTTGCGGTTCTATATCGCTGTGGTGGGCATGGATAGCATGTATAACATTATTATTTTCTTTATATTTTTTAGCTATATCTACTCCAATATCCACATGAGATCCTTCTATTTCATGATCTAAAGCTTTTCCTATGTCATGTAAAAGACCGCACCTTCTGGCAAGTGTAGCGTCTAGACCCAGTTCTGAGGCCATTATACCGCAAAGATGAGCAACTTCAAGTGAATGTTTTAAGATGTTTTGCCCGTAACTTGTCCTATATTTAAGTCTGCCGATGAGTTTAACAAGTTCAGGATGAATATGATTTATTCTGGTTTCAAGTACTGCTTTTTCGCCTTCTTCTTTTATTTCTTTATCAATATCTATTTTTACTTTTTCAATAGTTTCTTCTATTTTTGCAGGATGAATTCTGCCGTCTGCTATTAATCTTTCAAGGGAGATTCTAGCAATCTCTCTTCTGACGGGATCAAAAGATGATAAAGTGATTGCTTCCGGTGTATCATCGATTATTAGATCAACGCCTGTTAGATTTTCTATGGATCTGATATTTCTTCCTTCTCTTCCAATGATTCTTCCTTTCATATCGTCACTTGGAAGGGGAACGACGGATATCATAATTTCTGAGGAATGATCGGAAGCACACCTTTGTATAGCGGTAGACAGTATTTCTTTTGCCTTTTTCTCGGAGATTTCTTTAAGTTCTTGCTCATACTGAAGTATTTTCACTGCCTTTTCGTGCACAAGTTCATCTTGAAGACTTTCAATAATATAAGATTTAGCTTGTTTTGCAGAAAAACCTGAAATTTTTTCTAAGATCTCAAACTGTGTTTTTTTAATGTTATCAATTTCAAGTTCTTTTTCATCAATACTTTTAAGCTTACTTTGAATTTGTTCTTCTTTTTCCTCAAAATTAAGAGATTTTTTCTCCAGAGTTTCTTCCTTTTGTTGAATACGTTTTTCTTGTCTTTGAAGATCTTTCCTTCTTTCATAAAGTTCTTTTTCAGTTTCTATTCTAAACTTATATACTTCTTCTTTGCCTTCAACTATGATTTCTTTTTTTCTGGTTTCTGCGAGTTCCTTAGAGTTTTTCATTATTCTTTCAGCCTCATGCTCAGCTGACAATATAATTTTTTCAGATTTATTTTTTCTATATACTATTCCTGCCATAAAGGCTAGTGGTAAGCATATTATCAAAATGATGACCAAAATTATTAACTCCAAATGGATTTGAGCCCCCTTTGTGTTTTTTGGGAGGTATGTAAATTTATAATTATATTAAAACATAAATTTTTAAAATTTTTTATTCCCACAAAGCCTATTTTATTACTCATATAGGTTAAGTGTCAATAGATTGTTTTTGTCGAAACGTGTGGTATTTAAATATCCAGGGAGAGTAGATCTTCAAAGGACTGTCTTTTAACTACTATTTTAAGTTTATTTTTATTTATCATCAAAATAGGGGGTTTTAAGGATCTATTGTAATTAGAGGACATTGAGTAGTTATAAGCGCCTGTGCATAGTACGGCGATAATATCACCAATTTCTGGGTCGGCAAGTAAAACGTCTTCAGCGATTATGTCGCCACTTTCGCAGCATTTTCCGGCTATAGTTACTAACTTATTGGGTTTAACATTCGCTTTACTTACATTAATTACTGTGTATTCTGAACCATAGGTAATATGCCTGGGATTATCTGCCATACTTCCATCTACGGATACATACGTCCTGATTCCGGGAATTTTTTTAATATTACCGATTTTATAAAGGGTTATTCCGGCTTGTCCGACTATAGATCTTCCAGGCTCTATGTATATGTATGGAACAGGTAGTTTTAACTCTTTACATTTTTTTTTAATAACTATAGATACTTTTTTAATACATTTATCATAGTCAAAAAATTTGTCCTTTTGAGTATACTGTATTCCAAAACCTCCTCCTAAATTTAGTTCTTTAACTTGTAAATTTGTTTTAGATTTTATTTTAGATATAAATTCTATCATTATTGAAGACGCTAGAATAAAAGGTCTTGAATCAAGAATTTGTGACCCTATGTGGCAGTGAAGACCCATAAAATTAATATTTTTAAATTTATTTATGTTTTCAAGGAGTTTTAAAGCTTCTTTCATAGTCATACCGAATTTGGAATCAACTCTGCCGGTTTTAATAAACTCGTGAGTGTGAGCATCCACGCCTGGCTTTATACGAAGTAGGATATTACAAATTTTATTTTTATTAAAAGCTATATTGTTTAAATTTTTTAATTCTTCTTTATTGTCTATAACTATTCTTCCCACGTCATTGTTAACTGCCAAAGTTAGTTCTTCTATTGTTTTATTATTTCCGTGAAAATGTATTTTCGAGGTCGGGAAATCTGCTTTCATTGCTGTGTATAGTTCCCCGCCCGATACTACGTCAATACCCATATTTTCCTGATTAATGATCTTACATATTTCTTTACAATTTAAAGATTTACTCGCAAATAATACCAGTCCTTTTGAACCATAATATTTATTAATTGCCTGTGTATATTTTTTGCAGGAGTTTCTAATATTTTCTTCGTCCATAATATAAATGGGTGTACCGAATTTTTCTGATATATCTGTTAAATCGTGATTTTTTATAGATAAATGCCCTTTTTCATTTATGGATAAGTAGTCTATTTGCAGCATATTACGGTTTTCATTCCTTTATAAAAAAGATATATATAACCACGTTAATTATATATATCTTTAATTTGTATTGAAAGAATATGGAATTATTATTTTGATTTTTAATGTTTAGTTAATATGTTTTTATCTGCCCATAGATGTTGGCTGTGGGACCTTGGATAAACTAGATACGTACTTAATAGCCTGATTACTGGCAATAGCGCCGTCTGAAGTGGCAGTTACGATTTGTCTTAATTCTTTTACTTTGCAGTCTCCGGCCACATACACTCCGGGTATATTTGTTTTACAAGAATCATCAGATATAAAATATCCGTTTTCATCCATATCAATTTGATTATAAAAGATTTCATTGTCCGGTTTATATCCTATAGCAATAAATACGCCGCTTAAGTCTAAATCGTAAACTTTTCCTTTAGAATCCACTGTTATATTATTTACGAATTTATTGCCCGATATTTTAATAATTTTTGACTCCATAAGTTTTTCAATATTTTTTTTGTTGTTTACCATGTCTATAATATATTGTTCAGCTCTAAAGAGATTTTTTCTTACTATCAGGTAAACTTTTTTGCAGATATTAGATAAAAATATAGCGTCTTCTAAGGCAACATTGCCGCCTCCAACGATAGCCGTATCTTTTCCCTTAAAGAATGCTCCGTCGCATGTGGCGCAATAAGAAACTCCTTTTCCGGAGAATTCATCTTCCCCGGGGACATTCAATTTACGCCTCTTAAGACCGTTAGCTATTATCACACTTTTTGAATAGAATTCATGTTTAGCAGTTCTAACGCATTTGTTTTCTCCCTTAAGGTCCACCTCGATGACTTTTTCAAATATAAATTTGCATCCTAAATCCAGAACCTGCTCATACATGTGGGTAGCAAGGTCAGTACCTTGAGTTTTTTTAAATCCGGGATAATTTTCTATGCTACTTGTTAATGATATTTGTCCGCCGTACATGTCTTTTTCAATTACAGTAACACTTAGACCGTATCTTAAAGCGTATAAGGCGGCTGTAAGACCTGCAGGACCTGCTCCAATTATGAGTACGTCTATCATTACACAGACCCTCTTTTCTAATCTAAGATAAGATGATCAAATTATTATATTGAAAAAGTTTGTTTAATAATATCATCAAGCTGTTCTTTTGGGATAAATCCATTTTCTATGTGTTTTGTTTCTCCATTTTCAAAAAATATGATTGTTGGAACAGACATGACTTCATATTTTTGTGCAAGATCGGAATTTTCATCTATATCTACTTTTCCAATCAATATTTTTCCATCGTACTCATCGCTCAGCTGTTCAATTACGGGTCCGAGCATTTTGCATGGACCACACCAAGAGGCAAAAAAATCTACGATAACAGGTATTTTTGATTCCAGTACTTCTTTATTAAAGTTTTTAGAGTTAAATTCTATAGCCATGATAAATTCCTCCTAATAATTATATTTAAAAGTATCAAGATATATTATTGCACATATTGTATTATATAATCTATAGGTTATTTTTTTAATACCTAGTATTTATTATTGTAAGCCAATATATGTAAAAGCCTATTCTGTAAATTACGGTTCCGGTTAGTATATAGTCTATAAAGGAGGCGCTTTTAATATTAAGTAATTTAGGTATAGATATTTTATATATCAAGCATATTATTATACTGATAATAATTCCCAAAATAAGATGCCAAGTAGGGGTATATCTTTCTTCTCCGTGATTTGTTATGTAAATTTGATGTACGCCTATGAATAACTGATTAAATATTAACATTAAAAAGTCGCACGTTGCCTCAGAAAGTATTGCTAGATAAATTATACTAAAAAATTTAGTTAAGAAATTCTTTAAGAAACAGGTTTCTTTTTTTAGGGTTGTATTTTGATCTTGGTTATTCATCATAGATTTTCCTTTCATTGTCAGAATCAAAAAAAATGATATAAACGAATTAAATATTATTATATATGTAATTTTGATAAAAGTAAATAACTTGGAATATTTATTGTAAGTTGTAAAAGAATTACCCTTGACATTACTTGAATGATAGATATAATAAGTACCGTATGTATGTAATAAATATAGGGGTATAGCTCAGTTGGTAGAGCAGTGGTCTCCAAAACCATGTGCCGAGGGTTCAAGTCCTTCTACCCCTGCCAATATGCTGCTATGGCTCAGTTGGCAGAGCACATCCTTGGTAAGGATGAGGTCACCAGTTCGAATCTGGTTAGCAGCTCCAAAAAATAAATCGAGACTATTATTCATATAGTTTCAATGTTTTTAATCTATAAAACTATTTTTTTAACTATATGTGGCATAGAAATATTCATGCATATAATTATGAATATTTTAGATAAGGTGTTTGTAATATTTTTAAATAATAAAAGTAGTAGTATAATTGAAATATACTAAAACGAATGGTTCATAAAATACACAAAAAATTATATCTATATTTATATATTTACTATACATTAATTTTGGATTACAATGGAAATGCCAAAGCAAATAAAGTTATACATAGTACTTTTCTTGCTTTGTATAATGGATTAGCGATTACACGGCGTTATTTTACTTTGGCATAATAGAATTAAAGTAATATCATAATGCACAAAAAAATAAATAATTTTTTTATGTTTTCTAAAAATTGCTTTGTAATGCAGATAAATTACCAAATAAAG
>CAYQCM010000025.1:0-14064 GCA_964416045.1 uncultured Eubacteriales bacterium
TGCAATTTAAATGTACATATAGAAAATTTAAGAAAATTTGGAGTACCGGTTATCGTTTCCTTAAACAAATTTTATAAAGATGGTGAAGAAGAAATAAAATATGTTATAAATTATTGCGAGAATATGAACGTAGATTATTCAATCTCAGATGTTTTTTCTAAAGGTGGAGATGGTGCTATTGATTTAGCAAATAAAGTATGTAAAGCTTGTGAGGCAAAAAATAATTTTTCATTTATTTATCCTTTAAATATTAGTATAAAAGAAAAAATATCTATTTTGTCTAAAGAGATTTATAGGGCAAGTGATGTATTTTATTCCAAAGAGGCTTTAGAGGACATAAAAAAAATAGAACTTTTAAAAAGAGATAATCTTCCAATATGTGTTGCCAAAACTCAGTATTCAATATCAGATGATCCGACAAAATTAGGAGCTCCTTGCGAGTATACTTTTAAAGTAAATAAAGTATCATTATCAAACGGAGCGGGATTTATAGTGGTATATGCAGGAAATATTTTAACTATGCCCGGTCTTCCTAAAATTCCTGCTGCACAGAAGATTGACGTAGATCAAGATGGCAAAATATCGGGATTGTTCTAAGGAGTAATATTTAATGATAAGTGAGAAAATCAAAAATGCTATTTGTAATAGCGGTAGTGTATGGATTATGTATAATATAGAAAATCATGAGCCATATTTTAAAAAATTTATAACCAGTAAGGCTAGTTCAACGTCAGTTTGTATAGTTAGTAAAAGTAGGGTAGACTTGTTTGTAAACGAATTGGACGAATATAATTTAAAAGATTTAGATTGTAAGATATGGGTTTATAATAGAAGTAGTAGATTAATGTCTAATATTTTAAAAATACTAGAAGAACTGAAGTTTCCAGAGAATATCTATCTGAATTATTCTGACAGTTTAGATATATCCACAGATATCTTAGGCTATGGTTTGTATTCTCATATAACTAAAAACATATCAAAATTTTATAATAAAAATAAAAAAGAAGTTTTTTATCATTCTGCTGATAATATGATTTATGAGCTAATTGAGCCGAAAAGTGAGAAAGATATAGAATATATGAAACTTTCAGCCAAAAGAGCACTACAGATTATAGAAGATGTTTTCAATAACATTAAAGTGGGAATGACGGAAAAAGAGATTTTCGATCTATGTAAAAAAATTTTTAATGATAAACCAAAATGGTTTAAAGATTTTAAAATAATAGATGAAAAATTTTCATGGGAAGAAGAAGGATGCCCTATAGTTTTGGTTGGCCCGAACCTTAAAAAAGGTGGTCATACCCTGCCGAGCGATCAAAGATTAGAGAAGGGACATACGGTATATTTAGATTTTGGCGTAACACTTATAACTAGTTTAGGCGGGAAATATTCGAGCGATTTACAAAGAATGGGTTATTGTTTAAAAGATGGTGAAAGTGATGCCCCGGACAATATAAAATGTATTTTTGAAGTTCTTAGGGATTCTATAAAGTTAGGTGCTATGGATTTTATGCCAAGCAAAAGGGGTTTTGAAATTGATGAAAAAGTTAGGAAATATATTTTAGATCATGGATATCCTGACTATAATCATTCTACGGGACATCCTGTCGGAGAGTTAGCGCATGATATTGGTACGAGTTTGTCCCCGAGAGGAAGTAAAAAGTCGGATTTATATTTGAAAGAAAATGGAGTATATACAATAGAGCCAAGAATACAGATAGAAAATGGCGGATCAATAGAAGAAATGATACAAGTTACTAAATATGGCGGAATACCTCTTTGTAATATGCAAGAAAAGCTATATTTAATTTAAAACATTGTAAAAACATCTTAGTTTTAAATACTAAGATGTTTATTTTAAAAAATATATTTATTAAATATTAATCTCAATTCTTATACCGCCATCTTTAAATTGTGGAATAAGACCGCCTGATGATAAAGTATCTATAATGTCTTGAACAGTTAAAACTGGATTACAAAACGGTGAAGTATGAATGCTTATTTCTACAAATGTTTTTGGATCGATTGAATTTAAAATTTTTATTGCAGTTTTTAGTAATTTCCTAGAAAAATCTCTGGTTAAATTCAAGGTATATGGGAGGGTTATTTCACGGACTCTCCTTTGATTACAAATGTTTACTACTCGATCGTAGTCTTTATTAGTTAATGCATATGTTGCGCTTATAAGCATACCACTTGGATTCTCATTATCTGATAGTGTAATGGTGTTATCTCCTGAACTTGTAAATGTTGTTTTAGTTGCAGACACGCCGCATATAGCAGTAGAAAGGAATATAATTGACAATAAAAATAAAGTGGATGATTTTTTAAAAAATTTCATAGCTTTCTCTTTTTAATTAAATTTTAATGATTTAATGAGAATATGTCAATATAAATTTTATGATAATATATTTAAACTGCAAGTATACAATTTAATATTAAAATTATTATTATACCGGGTATTCCCATCATGGTAGATATACCAAGACTTATGTAATTTATAGGTATGGATATAGATATTATATTGGAAATCACATTTAATGTGGTCAAGGAAAATATTCCGCTAAAAGATGATTTCAATGTATATGATAGAGGAGAATCAACCTTAAATATTTTGCTGGTTATAAAAAAGGATATTATAAAACATAGTATAAGGGATAATGAGGAATATATATATGTCATAAAAATCTGTTTTCCTTCCTTAATTTATTTATGATTTAATTTTTTTTTATTATTTAATTTAACTTTATTTATCAAATACTTGTATCTTGAATTCAAAAATTCTCTTTTATATATACATGCTTCTATAAGGTCGTCGTTACTTTCCATCTGAAACCAATTTTCAGTTTTGGCCATTTCGCTGCAGACTTCTTTTATTTCTTCAAGAAGTTCCAAGTTTTGTTTTTCTATAGTATGATTAATGGTATTACTTTCAGGTTTAAGCATTTTTATTAGGTTTACCATTTTATGATATACCCCCATTTTAAGAATATTATATTTATATATTGGGCGGTTTTAATATAGTTTATTCAAAATAAGGTTACTTTATGATGATATATATTGTAAATTATATAATGATCTGGATAGTCCAATATATATGATATATATTTTTTTATTAATATGACCGTAAAAAATGAAGGATAAAAAGTAGATGAAGTATAATATATTTAGAAATACAATAATTTTTTGTATAACAATATTTCTTTGTTTATCGAAGAGTTCGTGTTTAGCTGTATCGCCGTGGGAAATATTTTCTGGTGTTAAAGATATAGGAAAAAAATACGGTAGTTTATCTGTAGAAAAACTATCAAGTAAGGTTGAATTTAGTATGGAAAAATTAAGAAGATCTTTATTATTTTCTCCTCCTGAATTTATAGATACATATATTTCACAAGCGTGGAAAATGTTAGTTAATATTCTTAATAAATATTCTAGTGAGATAAAAGAAGAAGATGAGGAGATGTATTTATTCCTCTTAAATTTAGTTAGTACGAAAAAATAAAGCATCTCTTTTTATGAGATACTTTTTTATTAGGTTACTTTATAATTTATATTCCGAAAAGATGGAAGAAAGTAATAGCATTTATTCCTATTATTAAAACAAAGAACATTATTGCTATAAATTTTGTCCACCTAGCAAGGAAAGCGTCAATAGATCTTGATTTATTTTTAGTAAGGAATGTGTCAGTACCAGTTCCGGTAATTACTCCGGAGTTACTTTGTTTTCCTTCCTGGAATAAAACAACCGCTACTATCGCTATTGCGAATAATATTAACATAACGCCAAAAAATATTTCAATTGAACTCAAAAGTATCCCTCCTTAAAATAGCATTATAAACTAAAACATTTAATGTATCAATAAAACAGGTGAAATTTAGTAAATACCCATCTATTATTAACAAATTCATAAATATATTCATAATTTTCAGAGTGATCTATATTTTTAAGATCATTAGTTAGGATTTCTACATTTAAATTATATATATACCTATATTCATTTACTTTTTGTATAGTATATGACTGATTGCCTATTTTGGAATACGGTCTTGTTTCCGGGATAGTACCGTATAGATGTTTATCCACGTCCATATATTTCACTTTGCTATTTTCACCTTTTAAAAGATCATTTACTATTTCCTCTGAGAATATAGTAGATAGATAATTTTTTAATTGTTTGTAATTGGTTATTGTATCGTGATTTGACTTATAATAATTTAAATCATCTATTAATTTAGGTCCTAATTCTTCGGATGTATTATTTCCCGATTTAACCTGTACGTATGACCAATATGAAAGAGGTTCATAGTAAAACCATAGGTAAGTGTCTTTCGCCTTTTGGTACATTTGATTTATTTGATCTTCTGATGTTATTTCCCGAATTATATTTTCCGTATTTGTTTCATTATTAAATAGTTCACATGAGCTTAGAGTAAAAATTAAAATTGGTATTATTAGTGCTATTAGTTTTTTACTTAATTTGAAAGAGTTAAAATTAAAGTTCATATATTAAAAATATCCCTCCTTTATTTAAACAAATATTTTGTATTCATTATTATCTAAAAAGTTAATGGATATCAGATTAATACAATGTGATTCTATATGATTTTACTAAAATAATCAAGAGTAATATATATTTATGTGTCTAAAATATATTTTTTGGACATCTTACAGACAGACAGTAAAATAATTATAGTTACTATTAAATGGGAGATATCGTTCACTAGACATGTTATTAAATATGTAAGCAGTAAACTTGGATTAAATTCTGGGAACATAAATATAAAGGACGATATATTCATAATAGGCGAATATATTAGCGATATGGATATGATAGTTACTAATATAAGGTTTATATTTGAAGGTTTAAATTTTAATGTGCTAAATATAAAGCTTGAAAATGCTCCAATGAGCCCTGCGGCTATCATTTGCCAGAACGTCCACGGTCCTTGCCCCAGAAATATATTTGATACTAACATGCTTATAGACCCTATAAAAAATGATTCTGTTATATCAAGAAATATTGATGATAGGATGATTATTGAAGTTAGGGGTTTTATGCAGGGAATAAAATAAAGAGCACATCTGCTAATTGTACCTATCGATATAAACGTACATATTAGAGTAAGTTTTTTATTATTAAGTTGTTTTTTTTCAAAACTCAAAAAGTTTATTGTTATTAATATTAAGCATATAAAAGTTCCTGAAACATATAATTTTTTTGATTTAAATAAATCATTAGCCATTATAACTAAGAATATAAAAATACACGAAAATATAAAAAAATATCTATTAAGGATAACTTTTGATAAATTATTTTTTAGATTTTTTATTTTAAGCATAAATCTAATACCTCTTGCTTAGTTATAATGTTATCTGATATATCTTGAGATATTAGGCGTGCCCTAGTTGTATAAAAGTAGTTATTTAAGAAAAATTCTTTTGTACTTGTTAATTTTACTATTTCTCCTTGAAAAAGTAGGCCACACCTATCAGAAATTTCTGCGCAGAAATCAAGATCATGCGAAGCTATTAATATAGACGTACCTTTTTTGGTAATATTATTTAGTATATCTTTTAATCTTTCCTTTTGGGTATAATCAAGATTTATGGTAGGTTCATCTAATAATAGAAGTTTAGGTGACGTTAAAATAAGCTTGGCAAGAGCAACTAGCTGCTTTTCACCCATACTGAGTTTATTTATATTGTCATTTAATAAATGTGTGATTTCTAACTGATCGCACATTTTTTTAATAGTGGTATTGTCAACATCTTTGTAATACTTTTTTACTAAATTTAAATTATCCAGTACTTTATCCTCGGTAAGTAATACGGGGGAATATTGAGGTAAAAATGAAATATTGTTTAGAAAAAGTTCCGAGTTTTTATATTTGCTAAGATGTCGATTATTATAAATGATTTTTCCTATGTAAGGCAAATGTATTTTACAAATTATTTGCAGTAGAGTAGATTTTCCGCACCCGTTATTTCCCACTAAAGAAATAACTTCACCGCTAAAAATATCCATGTTTAAGTTTTTAATTATATCTTTAGAGTGAATTTCATATTTGAACCAGACATTTTGTATATTTAAAATTTTATTTTTCTCTATGGCGGTATTATTAATTTTTATAATTTTATTTTTTTTCGGATTATCTTTAAAGGTATCTGATAAATATTTTCTTACTTCTTTTATGCTTGAGAATGTATTAGTGTTTGGCAGAAAATTTTTAATATATATTTGGTGCTCTATTGGAAGGCAGTTAGACAGATAGTCGTTATCTTTTGCGTATAAGAATATATTATCTTTATTTATGCTCTGGATTTTTGGTGTGTTATCCATTAAAAAAATCTTTTCTATACTTTTATATATATAATTTAGATTATTTGAAGAAAGTAAAATAGTTATTGAGAAGTCCTTATTTATTTTGTCCATAATGTCTATGAATGTTTTAGAGGTTAGTGGATCTAATTGAGAAAGAGGTTCATCTAAAATAATTATGTCCGGTTTTAATATTATAGCTGATGCTAGACGTACCAATTGTTTTTGTCCACCTGATAAAGAGGATATATCTTCGCTTAATACATTGCCGATATTTAGAATATTACATATTTCTGCAAGTCTTATTGTTATATCATTATCTTTTATATCTAAGTATTCTGTGCCAAAAGTTATTTCATCGATTGTTTTTTTCATAATATACTGTGCATTAAATTCTTGGGACATATAATATATTCTGCGGTTTTGTATGTGATCAGGAATAGAACTTAAGTTTTGCCCATTCATTAAAATACGTCCTTCTTGTTTGCCTTTTGGGGTGAGAAATGATTTGAATTGTTTCAAAAATGTTGTTTTCCCGGATGAAGACCGACCAAGTACGGCTATAAAGTCTCCTTTATTTATAGATATATTAACATTTTCAAAAACAAAACTACTGGTATTGTTATATTTAAAACTTAAATTTTCTGTTTTAATAAGTTCCATCTTACAACCTCTAATATATTTATAGTTATAGGCACCAGGCAAAGCAGGATATAGGGTAAAATACTTTTCTGAGTATTTTGTATTTTCAATATAATGGACATAAAAAATATGAGCAGCATATATAATCGTATAATAATTTTTTCTTTAGAAGGCTTGGACTGTTTTTTATGAAATTTTTTAAAAAAGTAAAGTTTGTTTGAATATTGTTTGGAATATAATAACTGTGAAATATTTTGGATATTTAAAAGTTCAAATCTTAGAAATATTTTGAAAATATTAACATAATAAAAGATTTTATTTACAAGATTATCTTTTATATAAATATTTCCGCTGCATTTTTGAGAATTAATAATTAATTTAAAATCATCTATAAATTTCGGTATCATTCCCAGGACGATACTTATTGTAATTGCAACTTTTGGAAAAAAATTTTTTAATTTGGGCAAAAGGTCATTTATGTGATTTCCAAAGCTTTCGCACCAAAAAATTATAGATATTGCAGATAGAGAATAGTTTATACAAAAAAATAAATAACTTAAAAAGTTTAATATGTTAAAGCTATCATAGCAATTCATTAAATAATCAATAAAAGAACTTAACGCAGATATAAAAATTATAAATGGGAAAAATTTAATAATATTTTTGTATGTATCATAGAATCCCTTTAACAATATATTGTATAATATTGAAAAAATAAAAGAAATTATGGTAAAGGGATATTCAGTAAAAATAAAATTTACGCAAATTATTAAGATAAAAAACATATTTTTATATATTTTTTCATTAGAATTTAGAATTGTCATGTTTATACCTTTTTTATATTTATTAAATTAAATCTATTTTTTGTTGACTTTTAGTCACACGCTATGATAAAATAACGTATATTTACTTTCGATTATTTTAGGATATTTTATGTTGTAATAATCGACTAATTCAGATTATTATTAGATCATAAATTTAAATTTATTTTCCTAAAAAATGATTTTGGAGGCAGGAACTTGCTTATCAAGAATTTATACATCAAAAAATACACTAACACATTAGATTTTATACAAAAAGAGAAAATTATACAATACGATCTATGCGAAACAATTGATGAATATAATAAAAATATTATTAGTTATGGAATAAGAGTAAGGTCTTTTTATGAGGGTACATATGAAGAAGAGTTTCTTCTTGGCATTTCAGAGAATAAAATTTTAATTGAAAATATAATTAAATATCTTTACGAAAATTCTTTAGATGTTATAAATTTTAAAGATGTAGTAAGCGATTTGTTATTTAGACTACGGGAAATGGAAGAAAAATCTAAGCAATTAGATTTGGCAAATGATGTTTAATTATTCTTAAAAGGGATGATAAACGTGGAACTGGGAAATAGTGATGAAAAGGTTAGATTATTTATAATAGAAGATAATCCTGATGAATGTGAAATTTTTGAAGAATTTTTTAAATCTAGCAGAAATATTAAGCTGTGTGGGATATCATCGGATGGATTGGAGGGTATAGAACAAGTAAGGAAAATTAGGCCTGATGTTATTTTAAGTGATTTTATAGTCCCTAATATTGACGGTTTAGGAATACTAAATGTATTAAGAAGGGAATTTGCTAATAATTTAAAGATTATAATAATTTCTTCAGTGGGAAGCAATAAGGTTGCAGAAAGAGCGTTTGAAAATGGCGCTGATTATTATATTAAGAAGCCTGTAGATCTTGAGTATTTAAGTAATATTATACTTTCGGTTGTGGGAAATGATTCTAATATTTTAATTAGTAATAATATTAATCTTAATAGAATAAAAAAATGTTTAATCGGTCTTGGAATACCTGTAAATTCGGTAGGTTATGATTGTATATTAAAAGCTTTAAATGATATGATGTTTTCGAATAGAGCCATGACGCTAAAGGAGATTTATCAATTTATTTCTGAGACTGTAGGGATTTCTACTGATTGTGTTGAAGCAGGTATTAGAAATGCTATAAAGAAGGCATATAATTTAAATAATAATTTTTATAGATCAGTATTTTCTCAAGATAAACGTCCAAGTAATTCGGTCTTTTTAAATATTCTTAAGGAGTTTATCAGTATAAATTTATATTAAATTAAGAAATAAATTTTTTAATAAATGTATTTACAAAATATCGAAAAAATGTTAATATATAAATATGATTTATTAAGAAACAATTAACAGGAGATTGAACATGACGTTTAAAGAATTTTGGAATAGTTGTTTATTTACAATCCTTACAATATCTGCAGTTACATTTTTATGATCAGTTGAATCGTCTATAAGTAGAGTGGCAAATACAGTGGCAAATACAGCTAGTAAATATGATCCGGAAAAAATTGGAAGTCATTTTAATAAAGCAATTAATGATGCGGTAATCAGATTAGATAAAGCAGTTGACGAGAAAGCAGGCATGGTCGAATTAATGTTTGGACGGATGGTAGACAGAGTTGATGTAACAGTTGATAAGGCGGCAGGCAGGGGCGAATTAATGTTTGAACATGTGGCAAACAGATTTGATGTAACAGTTGATAAGGCAGCAGGCAGGGTCGAATCAATGTCTGAACATGTGGCAGGCAGAGTTGATGTAACAGTTGATAAGGCAGCAGGCAGGGTCGAATCAATGTCTGAAAATGTGGCAAACAGATTTGATGAAACAGTTGAAAAGGCGGTTATTAGGATTAATGAGATAGTTGCTCATGCAGTTAAAGAAACAGGTGGTTTATCCGATCGTGTTAAGGAAGACGTTAGGAAGATAGTTAATGAAACAGCAGTTATATGTGGAAAAACTTTTGCAGAAATGATACGTATGATATATGACGCTAATATGGGAATGGGGTTGCATTTTGTAGGTAGACGTCCAAGTGATGATGATATTTTAGAGATGACCATGAATATACTGGCGGACTTGAGGACTAACAAAGCATAGAAAATATTTAGTAAAAAATTTTGTAGAATTTTGCTTATAGTTAGTTTTATATATTTTAAATTTAAAAATCGATTTGTTTTTGATGTGTCTTTTTTATAAATTGTATTGTAAAATTTTGTGTTTTATGATACTATGACTCCCATTATGTACTATTTTTAATTGGGGAGTTGTAGTTTTTTATGGAAGCGGTTGATTTTGGAATATTATCAATTATTCCTCCCATTTTGTCAATCATTCTAGCATTAGTGACGAGGGAGGTTATATCTTCATTATTTATAGGGATACTTTCTGGAGCAAATATATATGCAGTGCATACAAACGCAGGATTTTTAGATATATTTAAGATAATATTTAATCTTATGGCACATGCTCTGGGAAAGAATATGCTTATAATAGTTTTTATATCTATACTTGGAGCTCTTATATATGTAATTACGATGTCCGGGGGGACACATGCTTACGGAAAATGGGCTGCAAGTAAAATAAAATCCAGAAAAAATGTACAGCTTGCAACTGCATTTTTAGGTTTCGTTATGTCGATAGATGATTATTTTGATTGTTTAACCGTTGGAACTGTCATGAAACCGATTAGTGATAAACACAAAATCTCAAGAGTCAAATTTGCTTATATAATTGACTCCATGGCTGCACCGGTTTGTATTATAGCACCCATGTCCAGTTGGGCAGCATCAATTTCCTCCTGTATAGATTCTACAGGTCTTAACGGTATGGTAACATTTATAAAGACTATACCATATAATTTTTATGCTATTTTAACTATTATATTAGTTATAATATTGTCCTGTACTAAACTTGACTTTGGTCCGATGGCAAATTTTGAAAAAAATGCTATCGAAGCAGGAGATATTTTTACAACAGAATTTAGACCGGAAAATGAAGAATTAAGTAAAACGGAAGTATCAAAAAACGGAAAGATTATAGATCTTGTTTTGCCTATTGGTATACTTATGATAATGTCTCTGTTTATGATGGTGGAGACCGGTGGATTTTTTGAAGGTGTACCGCTTATACAGGCCCTTGGAAATGGCAATTCCGGACTATCTATTACAATAAGCGCTTTATTTGCTTTAATTGTTTCATTAATAATGTTTATACCAAGAAAGTTACTGTCTTTTAAAAAATTTATGGGGGGAGTATCTAAGGGGGTAGAGTCTATGGTGGCCTCTTTTATCATATTAGCCCTTGCTTGGACAATGAGTGATACGTGTCAAGAACTTTTAAACACAGGTAGTTATATTGGGGATTTAGTAGAAGCGTCAAATATACCTTTTATGTTTATGCCGGCAATAATATTTATGGCATCGGGATTTTTGTCTTTGTCTATGGGAACATCGTGGGGGACATTTAGTATATTAATACCAATAGTAGTCATGATATGTCAAAAAGTGGCTCCGGATATGACGGTTATTGCGTTATCTGCAACGCTTGCCGGGTCAGTATTTGGTGACCATTGCTCTCCTATATCTGATACAATGATTTTATCAGCTACGGGTGCTGGATGCAGTCATATGGATCACGTTACAACGCAAATGCCGTATTCTGTATTTGTAGCCTGTATTTCTTTTGTTGGATATATTGTGCTTGGAATTACAAAGAGCTTTATAATTTCTCTAGGAATATCATCATTATTATTGATAATTTGCTTAGCATTCTTAAAATACATGAAAATAAAAGGCAGAGATTTATCGAATATATTTAATAAAACTGAAAAAGTTTTAGGGGTTAAGTAATGCTTATAAGTTTATTATAAATATTTATATATTCCCGAGCGGATTTATTAAAACTATTATCCTCGTTCATAGCTCTAATCATAAGAGTTTGCCATCCGTTTTGATTTTTGTATCCTTCTAGGGCTCTTGTTATAGCTTTTTTCATGTCGTAAGGGTCATAATTTTTGAATGTAAATCCGGTACCTTTTCCATCTAGGCTGTCTTTTACGGTGTCTTTAAGTCCTCCCGTTTCCCTGACTATCGGTATACTGCCGTATTTCATAGCAATCATTTGAGAAAGTCCGCAGGGTTCGTATAAAGAAGGCATTAAGAATATATCAGACGCAGCATATATTTTGTGGGAAAGCTCCGGTATAAACCCAAAACTTACATTTACTTTTTGAGGATGTCTAAGCTGCATATTGTAAAAAAAGGTTTCGTATTCTTTTTCTCCGGACCCTAAAATTACGAACTGCATATCATTTTCATTTATAATTTCTTCAAGAACTTTTATTACTAGATCAATACCTTTATGGTAAGTTAATCTTGTGACCATGGTAAGCATTGGAATTTCTTTATTTTCTTTAAGATGTAGTCTTCTTTGGAGAGCTACTTTATTTTGTTTTTTTGAATTTATATTTTTTATAGAATAATTTTTGTAAATTAGTTTGTCTGTATTTGGATTATATATTTTTACATCTATGCCGTTAAGTATTCCTGTTACTTTCCATTTTCGAGATTTTAAAATACCATCTAAGTTGTATGAATAAAAAGGATCCATTATTTCGTTTGCATAAGTTTTGCTCACAGTCGATACAAAATGGGCAGTTTCAATTCCGCCTTTCATAAAGTTTATGCATCCATCATATTCAAGCAATGAAAGGGTTTCTTGGGGTATCCCTACTACTTCTCTTATAATATCTTTAGAGTAT
Organism: uncultured Eubacteriales bacterium; assembly: GCA_964416045.1. Classification (GTDB taxonomy): domain Bacteria; phylum Bacillota; class Clostridia; order Oscillospirales; family Acutalibacteraceae; genus CAQBRY01. Next base: position 12,583 of record CAYQCM010000025.1, read on the forward strand.
TTTCCTTGGTATTGTATGTTATGGATAGTAAATAGAGTTTTAATATTTTTATATTTTGGTTTATCAAAATAGTAAAGGCTTAAATATACCGGTACAAGCGAGGTTTGCCAGTCGTTACAGTGGATGATGTTCGGTAAAAAATCAATATGTTTAATAAATTCGAGTATTGCTCTTGAAAAAAAAGCAAATCTTTCCGCATCATCGAAATGACCGTATATACCGTTTCTTTTGAAATAGTATTCATTATCCAGAAAGTAATATTTTACTTTTTCATATTCATATTCAAAAACTCCGCAGTACTGGTTACGCCACGAAACAGGTACATAAAAATTTTTTAAATATTTAAAATTTTTTTTAAATTCATAAGGTATGTCATTATAAAGCGGCAAAATAATTCTACAGTCTATATTTTTTTTATTAAGATATTTGGGAAGTGATCCGGAAACGTCGCCAAGACCACCGGTTGATATAAATGGATTAGCCTCACTGCTGCAAAAAAGACATTTCATAAATTTTACCGCCTATTTTTATATAATTTTTGATTTGCTTATATATACCGGATAAGATTTAAATCCCATAAATTTTTTCCCCATATTTATAACCGTATCTTCATCTACGACGGTATAACTAAGCTTACAATTATACCCAATACTTGTATTTCCCATAATTATGCTATTCGATATACAAGAGTTTTTCCCAACATGAACTCCTTCAAAAAGTATGCTATTTTTTACTTTCCCATCAATTATGCAGCCGTTTGACACTAAAGAATTAGTAACTTTACAATTTTCTGTATATTTTGCAGGGATATTATTATATGTTTTAGTGTATATAGGGTTTTTGTTGTTAAATAAGTCATTTTTAATATTTTCATCTATAAGGGACATATTGCAATTAAAATATTCAAGAAGAGATGATATTTTATAAACAAAAAAGCTTATTTCATATCCATATATTTTTAATTTATGGATATTTCTTTGTATGACGTCTCTTTTAAAGTTTGTGTATCCATGGCTTTTACATTTATTTATGATTTCTACAAGCAAACTTTTATTGAATATCATCATATCTGAACTAATGTATAGATTCTTACTATCTTTATTACATGGTGTATCTATTAAGACCTTTTTTACTCTATAATTTTCATTTAAACATAAAATAGTTGATTCAGACACGTTCTCTAAAGATTTATTTTCCTGATAATACATTATGGTAATGTCCGCCTTTTTTTCTATGTGTGATTTTAGTGCAGAAGTATAATCAATATTGCAAACTAAATTACAATCACATAAAAGGACGTAATTTTCTTTTGATTCTATTATAAAATCCTTTATCGAAGAAAGCATATCAATCCTATTCGCAGGGAGACCGCTTCCGTTTATATGTGGGGGAAGGACAAATAATCCATCATTTATTTTTGATAAATTCCAAGGCTTTCCTGATCCTAAATGGTCCATTAGTGTTTTATAGTTGTTTTTTACT
>CAYQCM010000026.1:0-13594 GCA_964416045.1 uncultured Eubacteriales bacterium
TCCTAGGAGAGTAGTCAAGATCTATAATCATGGAGTCTGTTATGGGTATTATTATTTGGAACCAATAGATATATTATCTGAACCATTAGTATCTAAGAATTTGAATAATCTTTATACCTATAATATACTTCAAGCAGTTGATGTTAGTACTGGTTCAACTTATTTCTCTAATCCTAAAACTAGGTTGATAATAGATACGTTTGCTAGAGCTTTAGCTTCTAAACTAAATAAGAAGTTTGTAGCAGATAATCCTCAATTTAAAACCATATTGTATAACTTAGCTAGACATAATGATTTATTTAATAAACGGATTAGAGTTACCTATTTTGCTCCTAATGAGATAGTTCATTTTTACAATGAATTGGATGAGGAAACAGGATACGGTAAATCAATATATAGGAAGGTATTATTCTCAGCTAAATTATATATATCGGTTTTAACTTGTAACCTAATGATGAAGTTATCTAGATCACAGGATAGAAGAACATTCTTTGTTGAAACTGGATTAGATAGAGCAGGAGAGGAATCAGCTCATCAACTTATAAGGGATATTAAAGCAAGAGATATAAGGATGAGTTGTTTAGACACTATAGACTCTATATTTAATGTAGTAGGAAGGTTTAATGATTATGTAATTCCCACTATTAATGGAGATCCTGCTGTTAGGATTGAATCAACTCCAGGACAAAATGCAGATATTGAAGATGATTTAGTTGAATATTTAAGGAAGACTACAATATCAGGAATAGGAGTTCCTTCATCTTATATAGCTTATGCAGATGAACTCGATTATGCTAGAAGCGTTTCAATGATGAATGGACAATTCCTAAGAAGTACTGTTGTTAGACAAGGTAGATATGGACAGCAATTTAGTGAATTATATAGGCTACTATATCTCAATGAATATATATTACCTAATCATGTCAATAAGGGTAATAAGCCTCAAATAATACTGGATAATATTAAAGCTAAATTTCCTGCTCCTGCTACTTTAAACGTAACTAACCTTAGTGAGTCATTAAATAATGTTAAAGGATTAGTTGATTCATTAAGCGAAATAGTTGTCGGAGATGAATCAGGAGAGAATGGAATTAGATTCTTCTTTGTTAAAGCACTTGTTAAGGAATATTTGCCAACTGTTGATTGGAATGAACTTGAGGCTATTTTAAATAATGCCAATGTTGAAAAGGTGCTTAATGATCAAAAGAAGAAAATAGCTGCTGGTGATGAAGCTGGTATGGGTGGCGGCGATGAATCATATGGCGGTGGTGGAGAGGAAGAAATGGGAGGAACTGAAGGAGAAGGTGAAACAGAAATGGAAGAACCAGCTCCTGAAGATCAGACTCCTACCGAACCAGGTAATGAACCATCTCCAGAGGGCAATGAAGCGAATCCCGAGGAATTACCAGAACCGCCTCAAATGGGTTAATATATAATAAATAAAGCTCCCAGTAATAAATATTATTCCTATATCCTAAGGATTCTAATAAACTTAGGATATAGGGATTTCTTTTTATCATTATGGATGGGAATGATGATTACTATTTGCTCCACTGGCTGACATACTACCACTTGAACTGATAGATCCACTACAGGATATTGAACCAGTAACAATTAATTTAGGAGTGTCTAGTGTAATATTCCCTGAAGCCTTTATAGTAGCATTACTACCTTTAATCTCAGCTAATGTTCCAGTCTTATTTTGAAGATATATATGTTCTTTCTTTGTATCAAGCCTTATAACATTGCCTTCATAATCCTTTAAAGTAATAAATCCATTAGTGGCATCTATTTCTATTTCATATCTTGATACTTCTCCTCTTCCATTATTGGTGAATATCCTAGCCTTACCATTTAATGAATCTAATAGGAATTCCCATTCTTTGTCGTCACTATCAATAGAAGTCTTATCCTTAATAAATATCCTATATTTATCATGTTTACGCATTTCCTCATTAGTGATATTAGGAGTATATTTAACCTTTTTAATATCACCATCCATAAAATAAAGCATAGTAGTTTCACCTAATTCAAGATAAGGTTGTTCTACTCCTGAATTCCTTTGAGGGGGCGCTTTAATATAAGTTTGTTCAGTCACTTTAGAGCTAAAAGATACATTTGAATTCTCCTGAATAATCATGGTTGTATCTATAGTGACTGATCTATCTTCAGGGCTAGTACCCATCTCAATATCCTTCATAAGCTCAGGAACATACAATTTAACTGATTTGGACTTATCATCAGTAGTATTAGATGTATCTCTATCCTGATTTTGTTCAACAACAAACGCTATATATTGTTTTGTTTTATCTAAGGGCATACTACAAATATTCATCTCCTTAAATTATATAATCGAATCATTATAATGAATTAAAGTAAAGGTAAAAAAAAGAAAGAAGGTGAATTAATAACATTGGCTACTAAAGACTCAACAGTCTTATACGACACTATTATACCTTCAATAGCTAATAATATTAAGTCTAAGGAGTTAGAGATAACTAAATACATATTGGCTTATATCAATAAGAATTCTAATTCACTACAGGTTAATGGGCCTATAAGGAAGTTAATATTCCATGACAATGATAAGGAGTATTTGTTTAAAACTCTTAATATAGAACCATCTATAGTTAAATCAGCTATTAAACAATGTAGCCTTATTCAGCCATCATGGCAAATATTGAATAATCCCTTTAATACATTAACTGCAACCATTATAGCGGAATTAGTAGTAAAGAAGAATGATAAATATGCTAAGATAATATTAACTTTCTTAATGCTTAAGTTCTATTCATCAATCCAATCTCATTTCGCTAAGTATGGTTTAAATCCAAACATAATGGATTATGCCATTAATAATATGAGCAATAAGTTTAAGATTAAGAAGTTCGGAACTATATTTGATACTTTATTGGACTCATGTTATAATTGTCATGAAACATTTAAACCTAGAATGATGACTTGTTCAGATGAAGCTATAAAGAACTATATTATGGCTATTAATACAAGGATAAGATCATTAATAAAGAAGATGATTAATGAGTATGAGATATGCCGTAAGAGTGGGGCTTATATGAATACTGAACAGGATTCGAATGATGAGGATAATTATAAGGAAGTAACCAATAATAGTATGGTTATAGAGAAGATGGTTAATAGCGTTATATTATCAATTCTAGGAAGACCCATTAATGATAAGATTGTTAAAATGTGCGCTAGAGATTGCGACGTTAGTTATTCAGCCATTAAAACAGCTCTAATAACCCTTATCAATAAGAAGAATGATAATATCAAAATAGTATTATCGATGATTCTTCAATTATTTTTAAATGATGTTAAGAACAAACCATCAGAAGTTAACTCTAAGAAGTTTATTGCTTTAGCTATGTCTTATTATAAGAAGAGCAATACTAAAGATGAAGCAGTAATAAAGATAAAAGAAATACTTGATGAATGGTTAACTGAAACATCAGTTACATATGTTAAAACAAATAGGGAAGCAACTAAGATTAATTTTAGGAAAGCAGTATATATGTATTTCGTATTATACCTATATCAATTTAATTTCTAGTCTATAGGTAGGATTTAAAGTTATTAATAAAGGAAAGAAGGATTAAATTATAACTATGTCTGAAGAGACTCATGTTCATGATCCAGATGAAATATATTCAGAGCAAGGTATATCTATTGGTTGGTTTAATAAAATAGCTAATAGCCCTTTAAGGAAACCATTAGCTCTTATATGTGTAATTGCCATTATAATGGTTATAGTAATACTTCTTATAATGGCCTTTATTAGGCCCGATATTAATAGCAGTGCTTTAACAACTATTCAAAATCTATGTTTTGCTCTTATATTCCCTCCTATGGGATATATCTTTTCATCAACTATAGAATGTAACAAAGATAAAGCAGTAACGATATCTAATAATAAGCTATATGAAAAACATCCTGAGTTATCTAAAGAGTATAATGAATGGCAACAGAAGTATAATAATCCAACCAATAATACTTCTGATGTTAATATGAATAAGGATAATAAGAAGGATTAAATTAAACATTTTAAATTTAAAAAATTTTCGATGTTTTGAAACGTACTACTCTATAATAAATAATAAATCCACACACAGCATACAACAACTCCTTAGAGAAAGAATTCCCTATATCCTTCCCAATCTTGAGAAAGGATATAGGGATCTTTCTTTTCTTTTTATTCATTTTATTTATATCTAAATTTATCCATTAATAATTACTTGATAGCTATCTATAGTGTCCTTCATAACCTTAAGTATAAAGGGAACATTAAAATATGTAAAAGCATCATTATACCAATTAAAGGTATTAAGAAATGCTAATACTTTATCATCTTTGAATGGATCTTCACCATTAAGATGACTGATATACATATTGGGAATAATATTACTCCTTTTAACCTTACTAAATAGGGTATTAGTATATATATGATCTAATACTTCTTTACTCATCATACTAACAGAACCACTTTCACCTGCTAATATGGTTTGATTAACGTGTTCACCATAAACTGCAAAGGGACTTTCCTCTAAGAATATAGGCATGAATCCTAACTTATATAAGTCTATATTAATAGCTAATTTACCATCTCTAACATCAAACATATAGTATGGACTCTTCCTGTACATATTATACCATTCATTAGTCTTAGGGAAGAAGTTATCCTGTATATAGTAGCTCTTCAAGAACTCTCTTCTGAAGTGTAATAAATCATTAGTCTTAAAGAAGTTCATTAGATAAGAATTATAAGTAGGCATATTACCATATAAAGTAGCTATAAAGCAATTAAACCTATTTATATAGAAGTATTCAATGTATCTATTTAATAAAGCCTCATATACATCATATAATAGCTTTAATGTAATAGACTTCTTTAACTCAATTAATGGAGATGCTTTGGTTCCTATATTCTCAAATATAAAATCGTATTCAGTATCAATCTGGTCTTCAAAATCTTTTTCTTCTATCTTTCTTTCAAGAGCATATTCAATCCTATAAAATGGTTTACTCTTGATTTGATCGAATGTAGAACTGTTTACTTGAAACAAATATTGCTTCCCTATATAGCTTATAGAGAAGTAATCTCCTTCTAAAGGTACTATAGTTCCAGGTAATATAGTTGCTGAATCTCCATAGTCTCTTATTTCTAATCCTGTTTCATTCTCAAGACTAATACTTAATTGCTCTATTCCATATAGAGGGAAATTATTAATCTTAGCAAACTTGATAGGGCTATGATGCCCTATTCTCTTCTCAACGTTTTCTAATCCTTTATCTTCAGTTGATTTAAATACTATCCTATTGTAATAAGTAACAAATGTTGGTTTAGTTTCTAAATGAACTATATAAGGACTAGAAGTCTTTTCTATTAGTGATTGTTCATTCTTGTTTATAATGTCTTGAGTAGCACTTATAAATGTAGAGCTTTGTAGGTTCTTATCTTCTCTAACTAACCGACCCACTAATAATACCTTCCTTTCATATCAAATCTATGTTTATTAAAAGGATCCCTTTAATATTGTTTTATAGAGATGAAATAATATTGGATTCTTTAAAGGATCCCTTTAAATATGGTTTCAAAATAACTTCCATTCAAACCCATGTCAAAGTATTTTGAAAACAAATAATATTGGGTTGATCCAATAAGCCCTCAAAAATTAAAACCCAGGTATTACCTAGGAAATTATTCTTTATCCCCTTCCGATGTGTAGAAAGAATAATTTTTCGCCCAAATAAGGATGGAGCCATCCTTATAATGCCAAATTTTCGTATTCTTTATCCCCTTCCGATACGTGGAAAGAATAATGGTCAAATTTAACCTCTCATGAATAACTATGATACAAGAGATTACTTTTTCACTTTTTCGTCATATTTATATGGGTTTTCGAAAAAACCTAGGAAATTATTCAACTTTTTATTTTTGTTTCCCTATATACGAATTTAAAAACCCCTATTAAAAATGAAAAATATCATGTATAGACCCATTTAACGTAGGAATTTATTGATTTTATAAAGTGGAAAAAAAGATACGTATAATGGGTTTTAAAAGGATAATTTTATAGCTTCTAGGCTAAAAGCTATAAAGGATATCTTATAAACCCATTATACGTAAATGTTCCTTCACTTCATTTAATCTTTTCTTCTTCTTTACATTTCTCTCTTTCCATATAACTATGAATTAAGCAATCAATTTTCTTATATCGTTTAAGGACTTCTTCTTGAATGCTTTCTATTAATTTAAAACATTTGATAATACGATTATCTAATGTTTCACTCCTATTAAGAAGATCAGGATATCTTATTATATCATCTTCTCTTATCATCTTCTTTATCTTGTGCATTTTAATCTTTAAATTATTCAAAGATGAGTTATGTTCATGAAGAATAGAGTTATATCTATAGAATAAAGCTTCATTAATCTGATATTTAATCCATGATTTATTGTTATGAATCCTTCTAATTACATATAACAAATCATTAAAAGCTCTTCCTTGTTCATTACACAGTACTTTTAATTCATGTTCAATTTTACTGCATTTCTCATTATTCTCAATGATTGATTGCTTTATTGTTTCCTTATCAATCTTTTCTTGAATAGACATTATTAAAACAACTCCTTAAATAATACTAATATACCCATATATCATTCAATTAAGAATGATATATGGGATTAATTCAAATAAACATTATATTTGATCTGATTCAGGTTCCTTATTATAACGATCATACCTATTAGCCTTTAAAACCTTCTTATATACTACGTTATATTTCTCATCCATTCTATTCCTTATAGTATTGACGTCTTCAAATATCTTCTTTAGTTCCCTTGATAATTTCTTAGATCTCTTTTTAAGTTCAGGATATTTAACATCTATTTTATCCCTTTTGATTTCAAAGTTTAATCGATGTATATCATGTAATTTCCTAGAGATAGCTTTAAGTTCATCTTTATATTGCTTATCAACTGAATCCATTATCGATTCCTTAGTCTCTTTATCATAGTTACTATTCTTAAAACTCTTCATGGTTTCGTTAAAGGCTCTTCCATGTTCATTTTGAAGAACATAAGCCCTATGTTTAAGTTGTTTTTTATCCCGATGAAACTCTAAAATCATATCACATATCCACTGTCTTTCAGTATATTCTTCTTCATTACTAAACTCTTTCTCCAATTAAAACAACTCCTTCTTCGATGTATATAATAAGAAATGATTTAATAATCCCTATATGCTATTTTTTCAATATAGCATATAGGGACATTATATTCAAATCAAATAATATATTCTTGTTTGATCTATCCAAATATTAAAGATCTAGATCTTCCTCTAGATCATCACATTCGGAATCCTCTAGAGCATCCATTGTTTCATCATCATTGTCATATTCATCTGCAAAATTAGACTCGCCTGAAACATTATCACTGCATTCTGTTTCCTCAATTTCAGGAAGCGTTTCCTCAGCGATAAGGTCTATTTCATCTAATGATTCCTTACGACGATCATAATTTCTAAAAGCCTCAAATATTGTAGTCATAATTATATATACTATCTTCCTTTCATGAAAGAGATAAGACTTATTTATTATTCCTTAAATACTTCTAATCCTTCTTCAATATTATAATTGCTTCTAGGTTGATGATTTCTATTCCTTATTATGGTCTTATTTCTATTAGGTTCAACTACTTCAACATTAAATCCTTTATCAATACATAACTTAGCATATTTCCTAGTGACTGAAATAGGCCCTGATAACGGCCCTTGAATAGTTGTTCCAGGTAAATAAGCCTTAGAATGGAAATAAAGAAGCACTTCACCTTTCATTCCTCTAATAGTATTATCTTTAAGTAGCATCTTCTGTTAATTCCTGCTTTCCATATTAATTTGTATAATTCATACTATAGTATTATCTGAATATTCTCTTCTTCATTAACCAATATAGCATCATTACTATGAATGAGGTTAGCTTCTTCTGTTATTGGCGCTCTCATTGAAAATGATATTTCTTTATCTGGAATAAATGGAAGATCCTTCATTATGTCATTCTTAGCATAATCACTAGTCATTAAACCAAGCAATATACCCATATTGATAATAATTGTAGGATCATTAATAAGTACAGGAGTTATAAATGGATTACGTTCAAGTCTAAACAAATAAGCAACATAGAAATAGCTTATTCTATCGATACCATTTCTTTCTTTACTCCACATCTTTTCCATATCCTTCTTAGCTTGACCGAAAGTCTTTCTCATCTCAATATAAGAAGCATAAGGATTTCCTATCATACCGTTAATATGTTGTACTTTAGCTAATCTAGGAAATAGTTCCTCTTCAATATATTTAAATGCTTTGACTACATTAGCATGACCAATTTTCTTAAGATGTTTAGCGACAGAGAATCCAGGGAATAAAGCATTAGCAGCGTCAAGAAGTGAAACCATTCTTAAAGGATCAGCTAATAAATATTTCTTAGTAGCAGTAACATCTGTAACATTAGCTCCATAATCAATACACGCATATACAAAGAATGCTTCAATAAGAGCTACTATAAAAGGATTATATCTTCTTAATAAATAAATACTCTTACCACCGTCACCGAAATAACCATGAATGACTTGATCAGGTATATTAGTATAATATTCACATACCTTCATAACTGACTCAGGTACTTTATTATCCTTAAACATTCCACTATTGAATATTATTAACTTCTTTCCAAACCATATTCCTCTATCTCGTCCTTGGAAGTTATCTCTTCTATCATAATAAGTCCAAGTCAGACCATCTATATTATCTTGTTCAGACAATGAAACATTATTATCTTCATTCTCGTCCAATAAGAAGAACATACTGTTTAATACAACTACCTTTCTCTCTATACTTTCTATTCTTATTTATAACATTGATTGGAATAGTCTAATAGGATTTTATCCAACAAGATGAAAAAAAAAAGACTCATCCTCCTATTTATTTAAATTAGAGAGGATGAGTTTAATTCAATTTATTTTAGTTCATTACTTACTACAGAACCATCTTCTTTTATTATTACATCGATCCCTCTTATAGTTTCAGGTTCTGGATTTTCACCTATTACTATTGTATTGTAATTTGTATGGCCATTTCCATCATCTACTACTAATAATAATCCTTCTTCATAAGCTTCTTGAACTTTCATGATTGCCTCTTCATGACTTCTAGCTTCAACAAGAACTTCGTTAGAAAATTCTTCGGTTATCTCTACAATATATTTCTTTAAAGACTTATTATTCTCACAGCACATTTTAAACCAATACTCCTTTATCGACGTTTCCTATATTTATTTCTTTCCACCATCTCTATTGAGGCAGCTATTCCCATAGTTATAATAAAGAGTATGATACCAGCCATTATGGAGAAACCAAGAACTGTATCTAACTTCTCTTGTAATAAAGCTTTCTTTAACTCAATATCAATAAGTTGTTCATTCTCTACTACTGTATATTCTCTTCTATTATCATTGCTGACATTATTACTACGCCTAGAAGCATATGAAGATAGAGCTGCTGTGCCAATTATATAGTTGTATTGTGCCACAGGTGTATTAAGCATTATTATATAGCTCCTTAACGAACTACTTTAACACGATTATTATCCTTGTCCCAATATACTATTCTATCAGCTTCTTCATTAGTTGGAGTAATATTAACTTCAACCTCACAATTATCTTCATCGAAATTTATTCTATTATCATCTACAGCTGATTTTAAACCATTATAAGCGGAATCTAAATCCTTCGATTCAATACAAACTATTTTAGACAATGTTACATTGACCTTCACATTATGGAATTTCCATAAATAATTACTTTTTGCAATAAGTGGTCTAGCAGATGGTTTTGGGCAATCTCTAAAATCATTACGTTTAATCTCTGTATTAAGATCAATCTCTTCTGATTCATTGTCATCAAAGAATAATTTACTATGAGGTTCAGTATTTTTTAAATCAACTACATGAAACTGTTTATAATTATCCTTAGCTTTAAATATACTTTTATCGACAAGCACTGCAAACTCATATTCACTATTAACAGTTGAGAGATTTATCTCCTGATTGAAGACTAAATCCTTTATATACTCAACTGCTATCTCTGCTGATGGAGCCTTAATACTAAATATGGTGGAAAATATTTCAGAACACTTAACAAGCATTTGATCCTTATTTTCAGCATCATTAATCACATTAGTTTTCATGAATATAATATCTCTAACGGTTAATCCATCATCCTTAAAAAGGTTCTCCATTCGTTTATAAACTTCGTCTATTGCTTCTCCCTTATTATCGGCTTTAATCATTAGCTTAACTCTATAGGTTGAACTGATGACAAAACCACTATTCTCAAAGGTATTCTCATCAAATGATCTATTAAACTCATCAAAGAATCCTCGACATACTACTTCATTAAATTCAGTTTCAACATCATAATAGCAAAAATTATCATCGCTCTCATACTTTACACCGACAACTAATTCAAATTCGAATACACTCTTCATTACAAGAAACAACTTCCTTTCTTACCAATGAGCCTCTTTAACCTGTTTTTCCTTCCTATCCCAATATATTACAGTGAATGCCTCTTCTTTGGTTGAAACTATATTAACCTCGATCTCACATTTATCCTCACCGAAATATATTCTATCATTAAATACTGCAGATTCTAGATCATGATATGCCGATTCAAGATCCTTCGATTCAACGCAAACCATCTTAGATAATATCACATCAACCTTCACATTATAGAATTTCCATGAGTAATTGCTTGTAATATTTGGCCTTTCATATGATTTAGGATAATCCTTAAAATCATTACGTTTAATCTCTGTATTAAGATTAATTTCTGTCGAGTTAGCATCATCAAAGAATAGTTTACTATGAGGCTCAATATCCTGTAGATCGACTACATGGTAATTCACCCCATCATATTTAGCTTGAGATGCATCATCAATGAGTACTTCAAACTTATATTCACGATCACTGAATGAGCAGCGGAACTTCTGATTAAAGAATAGATCCTTTATATACTCGACCGCCATTTCTCTTGATGAAGCTTTAATACTCAATACGGTTGAACATACTTCAGAACACTTAACAATCATCTGATCTGGATTTTCCGCATCATTCACTTTATTGCATTTCGTGATTTTAATATCCTCAATAGAGAACAGATTCTTTTGGTCTTTAAAAAGATTTTCTATTCGTTTATGGACTTCATTCACTGCCTCATTTTCATTATTGGCGTTAATCATTAGTTTGACATTATACACTGAACTTACAGTGAAATTACTATTTCCAAATTTATCTGAATCGAATGAAGTATTGAATTCTTTAGAGAGATAACCATATATTAATTCATTAAAGTTGTTTTCAATATTACCACAACAATAATAGAAATTATCCTTATCCTCATCGCCCTTGCATTTCACACTGATAATCAGTTCAATATCAAATATATTTTTCATTGCAGGAAACAACTGCCTTTCTTAAATCCAATAAGGACTATTCTCTCTTCTGATGTCTTCAGGCTTTATTATGTAATGAGGAATCTCATCTTCACCTGCTTCTTCTACCTTAACTCTGGTATTTACCTTTTCATGACTCCATGAAAATCTGTTCTTTCCTTTCCCAAAAAGTTCTCTTACGCTTTCAATAGTAGGTTCTTCATCGAAAAATTCAAAGAGAACTGGTTTACTCCTCACATCAGTAATTTTAACTTTAAATAAGTTCTCCTTGTCAACATAATTAAGGAAACCATATGGTTTCGCTGTCCTAATATTGTATTTTTCGAAATCATCATGAATATCTACATTCTCTAGGATATGTTCCTTATCATAGTACTGGTAGCATTTATAATAACTAATGGGTTCTTCACTTCCAACTGGAATTTCTTCAAAATTTAAATTGATTAAACTCTCATGTGAAATTTCGAATATTCGACTCAAATAGAGATTTCTTACATCTTCAATCGCTTGTTCTTTATCTGTCGAACTAATCTGGAATATGGCAGACTTAGTCATAGTACATTTGAATAGCTTCTTTTTAACCTGTCCTCCATTAGTAAAAGTAATCTTATGGAGCTTATAAAACTATGTCGGCAATCACAACGTTCTTCCCTTCTAAGTTTAAGAACTCCGCGCATATAAAGGTTCTTTACATCTTGAAATGCTTGGATTTTATCTGTTGAGTTTCTTACCCAAAAATCGCCCCATCTCTCTTGAACCGCCTTAACTAATTTTCTTTTCGTGATTTCATTTTCCATTACTCAGACTTCTCCTTTACAGGTTCACTTAAGACTCTAACATTAACTTTCTTCAATTCTCCAACGAGAGCAAAAGATTCCTCTGCTGGAGGAAGCTCAAAATCAACGTCACAGAGAACCCATTTAACGTTCTTTTTAAACTTTTCCATAACGCTATTAATATCTGATGACTGAATAGAAACTATTTTACTAACTTCTAGAGTGACTTTTATTTTAAAACCATCTCTATTTTTCCACCATCCCTGTACTGGATAAAATGGATGATCTTTTCGCTTCATAAAATCAATATTATTGGCCTCAAAAAATTCTTTTAATTCATTATAAAATGCAGAACTTCCTTTAAGGTTAAACTCTTTTGGCTTCACTTCATCCATTATTAACCCTACCTGAGGCTTCATATTATCTGGGATCTTTTCCTTAATAGTATAATTAGTTCTTTCATATCCATAATGGTATTTACAATCTTCAAAAACAGTTCCATATACGCTCATAATAAAATTCCTTTTAGCGATTTCAGCCGATTTGTCAGGTGTGTTACCATCAATAGTATAATAGTGTACAAGGCATTGACTTATTTCGACATTCTTTTCTTCCAGTGGTATACAATTAGTTATCACAAAATCATTAAAAATAAGTGATTTAAGAGAATAGTTCTGTTTATACCTAGATTTAATTCCCTCCACTAATTTGTTTTTAGCACTGTTTTCATCTTCAGCATTAATAAAGAAAACCCCATTACATTTGATTTGGACAGGTGCTATAATACTAACTGAGGATGCATTCATGTCTGTTCTCATTCCTCTGAAATGTTTCATTATTTTGGATCCAGCGTGGCTTTTAAATGACTTCGCTAAAAGTTCACTATGGGAATCCTCGTCTGTGAAATAAAGTTCTGTACTAATCTTAAAAGTTTTTGACTTCATTAGAATAACTCCTTCTTTAAAGTAATATAATCTCCTCAAAGGAATAATATATCCTTAAAACTAAAGAAGAAAGAGTTTATTATAATCCCATACACTCTAATGATGAGTGTATGGGATATTTTTTAGCTTAGATTAATTAAATCCTATTTATCTTAGACTACATAGCATATGAGCTGTAAGAGTCGCCAATGTTGTCCTCGATAAATATCTGGCTCTGAATAGGTACTGCCTCGGCGAACTTATGGCGTTTTGTGACCATAATTGAAGGAACGTATTCCATATTCGGATCTCTGTAATTTTTCTCAATGTTGAACGTATACGATATGAATAGGTAAAGGATTAAACCT
>CAYQCM010000027.1:0-4972 GCA_964416045.1 uncultured Eubacteriales bacterium
AAGAAATAATGGGAGAAATCACTCAAAAGGTTGAGATTTATTACAAAATGATAGGGCATGTAGAAATTCCTAAGATGACAAAGTCCGAACGAGAAAGTTATATAAGCAATTTTGGTCGCATAAAAAAAGAGCAGATTGCTTAAAAACAATCTTACTCTTCAAAAAGGAGAGCCAAAAATTTAACCAAGTCCCTATTGGTTCTCCAGCATGGTACCGGTAGTGGGACTCGAACCCACACGTGGATAATCCACAACAGATTTTGAGTCTGCCTCGTCTACCATTCCAACACACCGGCAAAACACACTGTATATGGTAGCACTTCATTTTTAAAAAGTCAAATATCTTATAAAGCTAAAAGTAATTTTTTGGATTTACAGGTTTACCATTTATTCTAACTTCAAAATGTAAATGATATCCGGTGGATTTTCCAGTGGACCCAACTTCAGCTATTTTTTGTCCCTTTATTACTTTTTCTCCGGATTTTACTAATAATTTATTGCAGTGAGCATATAACGTAGATATTTTACCGTCTTGATGTGAAATTATTATGTGCTTTCCATAGCCGCTATTGTCGCTATTTGAATATACGACTATTCCATCGCTACATGCTAAAATATCTTGACCAGCTATTCCTGAGCTTGAAATATCTATTCCCGTGTGAAATTCTTTATCACGGTATCCGAATGAGCTTGAAATGCTTTTTGTATATGGGACAGGCCACAATAGATTATCTTCTTCAATTTGTTTTGTCCCTACGGTTACTTGTTCATCTATTTTTTCTTTTATAGTAGAATGAGAAATATTTATTCTGGTTACTTCTTCATCATCAACATATGTTACTTCATCAATATATAAATCAAGGCCATTAACACCCTCTTGAGTTATTTGTTTGTAATTTGTAAATTTACTGGGGTCTTCAGTTTTGATTGATTCAAAAACTATTTCTACTTTTTTTTGTTCTACTTGCGAGTATTTAACATGTATAATTTTTGTAAATGTTTCTACATTTATCGTATTTAGACTTTCTATTTGAAATTCATTTGGTAGATTATTTAATTCTTTTATTTTTTCTACGGTTGTTTTAAATCTTTCACAAATCAGATCTAAATTATCACTTTCGGATATTTCATAAGATACTCTATCTTTTTTGCCATATAATATTAAATCTTTTGCTTCATCGTCCGACATTATCTCCTTAGAAGAGTATAATCCGCAATCCACTCGAATGTCTTCAACAAATGAAGAACATAAATTTTTATCTTTTATATATTTTTGCTTTAATTCCGAAAGTACATTTCTTAAGAAATCTTTATTTTTAGTTGCAAAAATAAGTTTATTATCCACATATAAACCAGTTGCTGGTTGCATATCTTCTTTTAATTCTTCTGATATGATGTTTTTAACTTCGTCCGGTGAAACAAGATCTGAGGTCTTTACAGATACTATTTTATATTCCGGAATTATAGAAAAATCCTTGCAATCGTTATTTGTTATTTGATCTTTAATAATCGTATTAATTTTTTCACAGGCTTCTTCATTTTCTATTTTAGCAATTTCTTTACCGTTATAACTAAGAATTAATCCATAATTTTGATTATTCCAATAACTTATAGTTGACACGAAAGTTAATATTGATAAAGCTATAAATGATACTCTGATATTCTTTATTACGTGAGAATTCATACGATGTTTAGTAATATTTTTCTTTAGAAAAGATTCTAAACGTTTATTATACAATTTGGATATCCCCCAAACATATTTTTAAAGGTTACCTTTTAAATACCACTTCTTAAGTAATTATAACAAATTATTACATATTTGCAATATTTTCAGATTATGTTTGGATGAATATATAAATATGTTAGAAATATTATGATTTTATTATTGTTAATATATAAAATTTATTGAATAAAATGTAAATATAGGATTAATATACCGTATAATTTTAACTATCTTATTCTTTGAAATGTTTGCATCAGATCCAATTCCCCATACCCCCATAGATCATCTGGATAAGATATGCCAGTTCTTTGCCTTAGTCCTAGAAGCAAGTACGATCTTAATTTTACTGTATTCATAGCTCTATCGTTATCATGCACCACACCCCACTGCATAATTAAGGCGGATGCTCCTGCAGTTATGGCTGATGATACGCTTGTACCTGTCATAGTTCCCATTTGTCCTGTTGGAAATAGTCCGGTGACATTTACTCCTGGCGCCACTAAATCAGGGCAAACTTTTTCAGCAATTGAAGGCCCCCTTCCTGTAGATATAAAAACACTGCCATCATTTGAGTTATATGCCCCTGTTTCTATAACGTTATATGCTGTAGATGGAATAGTTACAGTATATGATACATCTGCTTGTAAAAAATTAGTTTTTGGATCTATAAAAGGGCTCAGTGGAAGCCAACCATGTATTCTTCCGTCTAAAACCAAATCTCCATATATATTCAGTATCCATAATCCTGCCGTTGGATTTTTAAAGTGAATAAGTATCTCTTGATTTCCGTTTTTTACATTCGGGAACACATATTCTATATATATTTCTGTACCTTCAAGTACGAATGTATAGTTTTTCCTTTCATTAACTGTAAATGGTCTTCTTTCAATGCTAGATCCCAGTGGAGTAGTTAGTGATATTGATATTCGATCAGGTGCAAAAGCCCAAATATTCATCATAAATCCCGGGTTATTAGCCGAAACATTAAATTCTATTTGAGATGAATTATTTGAAGATAAGTCTGAATAGAAGTGGTGAGACATATTTCCTTCATTTCCTACAGCACATATAATTCCTATTCCGTTTATAAGCGCTAATCCGGATATATATCTTTCAAAAAAAGATAGTCCATCATGCGCTCCGTTATTACTCCCGAGACCTATACTTATTACAAGGGGCTTACCAAGACTAACAGATTTTCTAAACAAATATTCAATACCTGACATTATATTTATTGATGAATAAGCAGGTACTTCATCGTCATATATGGATTCATCTCTTCGAGACGTAATTTTTGCTGGTTTAAGTTTTACGGCAATTATATCCGCATCCGGTGCAGCACCGCTGTATGTAGAATTTTCATTTGTTCTTGCTGCCATTAGTGACGATAAAAAAGTACCGTGACCTACTTCATCTCGGGAAGGGACTATATTGTAAGGATTATCTGACTCATTGGCGGCATTTATTTGTTCATTTGTATATTCTGTACCATACACGAATCCTTGTGGTGGTGGGCCATCCTGTATAGATTGATCCCATAAATATAGAATTTTGCTGGTTCCGTTCTCATATTTAAACGCAGGTAACGTGTAGTCTATTCCTGTGTCTATTACCCCTATAATTACCCCATTACCTTTAAGGTCCAGATAAGATTGATTTTTTACAGCGGTAATTCCAGAATCTATTAATGCCTGAGGATCTTCTAAAAGTCCACAAATTACAGGTACTTCTGCAATTACTCTGTTTTCAAGGACACGCCTATATTCATTTATATTTTCTCTAGGAGCGTGTATGATAGCATATCCCCCTTGAAGCACGAGAGATACTTTAATACCAGGAAATTTTTTGAGTAAATCTTTTGTGCGGGAATCATATATGGCTATTGAATCTACATATGACTCATCAAGTATAGGATTAACATTTTCAGGTACAGGAGGAGCATCCCTAAGTTTTTGTTCTAGTGGAGAAATTGACTGACTTTCAGGTATTGGACCCATAATTTGAGTATTGCCATTCATTTGTTCTTCGGTAGCATTTGTAGCTTCAGATACTCTATTTTCACTGTCCGGTCCGGATTCTGAATTTTTTATATCAAAGTATGATGTTGAAGAATATGAGATGGGTCTGTCATAATTATAATAAGATATTAAATCTAAAGACTTTTCTATACAAAGAGTACCAAACCCCCAATTACCGTTCGGATATATTATATTTTGAGATCGTGTCGCACCGGCTCTTAAAAAAGCCTTTAGTCTTTGACCGTAAAGATAAGGATCATTATTTTGAATTATTCCCCATTGCATCATTAAACAGCAAGCTCCTGTAACATGAGGAGCAGCAAAACTTGTTCCGGTAAAAGATCCGTATCCTGAACCAGGGGCTGTTGATATTATAAATTCTGCAGGAGCTACTAGGTCAGGTTTTATTTCTCCAGTTCTTGTGAATCCTCTTCCTGAAAATTCAGAAAAATTACCATTTTGTGAATCATATCCTCCCACGGATATTACTTTTCTGGCAGTAGAAGGTATTGTAAGGGTAGTATTTAGTGTGGGGTAGAGAAATTCAGTACCTCTTCCGGATATTTCCGTAACAGGAAGCCATATATTAAATTCCCCTTCAATTATATTTATTCCTATTATTTGTATAGTCCATATATTTTCAGGTATTACTGTTCCTCCTAATCCCCTAAATAAAAATATAATATTTTGCTCTTGAGCATATGGAGTTGGTTGGGCTATGCTTATTATTATTTCAGTGTTATTTATAAGTACGGTTTGCTCGAGTTGTCTAAGATTAATTGCTCTGCTTGTTTCTCCTGAAGAAGATATTACTCTTAATTCAAATATGTCTATAAAAGACTTAGTTAAAGTAATCGGAAGATTATGAAGACCTTCTTGAGAAGTAAATTGTACATCTACCGTTTGACCTTCTAGTACTTTTCCCTGAAAATGGTGCCTTGCTGTTCCCTCGTTTCCTGTGGGCACTATTATTGATGTTCGCCACATGTCCGCCATACTATCGAGATATTGCTCAAATAAACTGTTTCCGTCATGTGATCCTTGATTGTTTCCGTAACTGATATTTATAGATATTGGCATATTAAATTTTATGGCTTTATCAACTGCATATTTTACCCCTCTCATCAAATTCGTTGTACTTGTAAAATATTGCGTCGCGTTAGCAGCCAACTTTACAACTATTAAATTTGCCTCAGGAGCCACTCCCACATATTGACCATTTGATCCCCTAC
>CAYQCM010000027.1:4982-12462 GCA_964416045.1 uncultured Eubacteriales bacterium
CATTTCCTGCTGCTATTCCAGCAACGGCAGTCCCGTGACCGTTAAAGTCCAATTGCTTTACTATAGAATTTCTTTCACTTTCCGGAGTCATCAGAGCTTCATTTATAGTTTCCATAGAATATTCAGTTCCAAATGTAAATCCTTCTGGAGGAGATCCGTTTTGATTTTGATCCCACATACAAAGAATTCTTGTTGTTCCATCTGGATTTATAAAATCCGGATGTTGATAGTCTATACCTGAATCAAGTATGGCTACTATTGTACCGTTTCCTGAAAGATTATATTTTTGTCCTTTTCTTACGTTTCTAATGCAACTTTTCTCAATACCAGGGGTTTCTAAGAGTGCAAGACGTGAAGCCGGTTCTAAATACTCTATTTGTGGGTATAATCTGAGGTCTAACATTTGTTCAGGAGGGACAAATATTATGGCATATGAAGGATTTAATATTTCTATAGGTATATTTAAATCCTGAGCAAGACCTATTATATCTCCATTATATTTTACTATTACCTCAATATTAGCATTATCGTTTACCAATGAATTCACCTTCTAATAATTTATTTATGAAATTATATGTATATAATCCAATATCCACTGTCTCCAATTACCGGCTGCTTTTTTATATTAAAGCATTTAAAATAAGCCGCACCCAAATCTTTCATAAAAAATACATGTTGAGGTACAAACTGATCAGGTATTCCAATCATATAAAGTACTTTACAATTATATATATACCTAGAAAAAGTTACATACCCGCACTCTTTTATAGTTCTTTTAATACAAAATTCAGCTTCGTCGGTTAACGATTCAATATTTAAAGATTCAAACTGTCTTTGACTAATTTTAACGGATTCTAAACCACTCATATTTTGTTCAAAGAGTTTAAACTTGGGGAGGGAATCTATTAGTTTGTCATATTCTGGTGTAGGGATATATTCCGGACAGTCATAACAATTTTTTGTCTCAGAGTTATTTTGTATGTTTATTCTATTAAGAATATTTTTTATCACAGAGTTCCAGTTTATGACTTTATTTTTAAATCCTACAAGTGTATTGTTCTGATTATGTATTACCTTGGGGCATAAAACAGCCGCAACTAAATAGTTGAAGTTAGACTTAGAAATTGGAAAATTTATTTCTATATCAATAACCCCGAATTTATTAGACATAACGCCTATAGTTTGTACGTCTGTAGACGATCCGTTTTTTAATACAAAATAGATATTATACGCCATACTATGTATAAGCTTATTAGCAAAAAGGTGTATGTTATTATTCATGGCTGTTAATTTTACTGTTATTTTACCTGAAATTTCATTATTATTTTTTTGTGTTTTACGTAGAAAAAAAGAAAATGTGTTGTTTTTCATTAAATATATTATCCTTTTAGTCTTATTAAGATTTTTATATTTATATTCAAATCATTGGGTATTTTATTACTTTTGTTTTTTATCAAAAATATAATGTCATGAATATATTGTTATTAAATTTAAAATCTAGAGATATTTTTAAAGGGTGTGTTTTAATGAGTGTTGGATTATTGAGAATAAACGTATTTAAAGAAAGCGTGGGGGCTCCGGTTCCAGATGCAAATGTAAAGGTCATGAAGATGGACGAAAATGAAAGTATAGTAGAAGAAACGATAACTAATGTTTCAGGTCAGTCAGACATTATAGAACTAGAAGCACCACCTGTAGATTATTCCTTAACTCCTAATTCCCCAAAACCATATAGCGAGTATAAAATACAAGTTTCTCGTGAAGGATTTGACATGATTGAAGTTGATGGAGTACAAGTTTTAGGGGACGTATTTGCACAACAAAATATATTCATGAGAAAAAATGATAGCGGAAAAGTAGAGGACCTAGTATTTTCAATTCCTGACCACACACTATATGGTGAATATCCCCCAAAAATAGCGGAGGAAGAGGTTAAACCTCTTCCAAATGCAACCGGATTTGTAGTTTTAGATGAGCCGGTAGTACCTGAATTTATTGTAGTTCACGATGGCATTCCAACAGACAGCTCCGCTCCGAATTATTGGATACCTTATAAGGATTACATTAAAAATGTAGCAAGTAATGAAATATATGCTACCTGGCCTACGGAATGTATAAAGGCAAATATCTTAGCAATAATATCTTTTACGTTAAATAGAGTATATACGGAATGGTACAGAAGCAGAGGATATGATTTTACGGTCACATCTTCAACGGCATATGATCAAAAATTTGTATATCAAAGAAATATTTTTCAAGAAATATCAAACATAGTCGACGATATTTTTTCTACTTATATAACAAGACCCAATATTGAACAACCTCTTTTTACTCAATATTGCGATGGGAAAAATGTAACATGTCCTAACTGGCTTTCTCAGTGGGGTTCTAAATATTTAGCTGATGAGGGATATACGTATATAGACATTTTAAGAAATTATTATGGTACAAATATTTACTTAGAGTCCGCTCAAAGCGTTTTAGGTGTACCTTCATCTTTTCCTGGTCAAATTCTTCAAGTTGGCTCTACGGGAACTCCTGTAAGAGTAATTCAAGAACAATTAAACGCCATAAGTAACAACTACCCCGCTATAAACAAGGTAGCTGTAAGTGGTACATATTCACAAGAAACATTAGACGCCGTTAAAAAATTCCAAGAAATATTTAATTTGCCTCAAACCGGTATAGTCGATTACGCTACTTGGTATCAAATATCAAGAATATATGTTGCAGTTGAAAAATTAGCATAAATCATAATCTAAGGTACTATTATTTAAACTGTTACACGGGAACATATTATTCAAGAGCTCCTTTAAGGCGATCTATCGTAACTTTGTCTGGTAATAAATCATCGAATTTTGTTAAGAATTGATCAGATATTGCATACTTGTCTTTATTAAACATGCTTGCAATACGTTCTCCTTCTTCAGTGGAAATTTGATAGTTATGACTCTCTAGTTGATTTAACAAGCCTAATATACATTTTAAATCGTCTATATCGGCAGCATGTGAAATAGGTTGTTCAGCAGCATATTTTACGTCGCATTTCTCTTTCTTTGAGTCTTTTTCTATGAATTCTATTAGCTGGTTAACCCTTGTTTTTGCCTCTGAATGTATTTTCTCGAATGATTGTTTTATATTGAAACCTCTCCATGTAACGTGCGTATCACCCTTCACTATATCTTCTCTACAGCCTTTTATACAATCCCGCAGCGCAGGCAACATTTCCATATTTTTCCCCCTCGTACAGAGTAAAACTATAGCCCTTACTAATGGTCGAAGTCCTGTTTTCCATTTGTGTTCCCAAGTATCCCTAGACACATTAGATTTTTCGTCAGGAGAAACCTCTTGAACTTTTGAATCGTCATGTTTTAGGGCTTGATGATTTGTACCATCATATGGTAAAGCTAGAGGTCCGGCACTTTCATTGGTCGATGCTTGATGATTTGCACCATCATATATTAAAGCTAGAGGTCCGGCATTTTTATTGGTCAAGGCTTGATGATTTGCACCATCATATGGTAAAGCTAGAGGTCCGGCACTTTTATTGGTCAAGGCTTGATGATTTGCACCATCATATGGTAAAGCTAGAGGGTTAGTATTCTCATTGGTCAAGGCTAGAGGATTTGCACCATTATGTGTTAAAGCTAGAGATCTAGACTGTGCTTTTTTAGGAGAACGAATATTATCTTTAAAATGTGAAAAATCTCCATACATTAGCATCATTTGTTTCATGTATTTTTGCATTATTTTCGGATTCATCATGGGCATTATCATAGGCATCATCATAGGCATCATCATAGGCATCATCATGGGCATCATCATGGGATTCATCATAGGATTCATCATAGACATTCTGTTGTCCATACCATAATTTCCATAAAAGTTGAATGTATTTCCTTTAATTTTAATTTTATTTTTATTTTTACTCAAAGTAAATGTACCATTATCTTTAACTGGTATAACATCTCCTCGTGGAGTAAACATTGGATTACCTTTTCCATATTCCGGAAGTATCGATCCAAAGAGCTTTTGGATCGGTACGAGATCGAATCCTCCTGGTGGATCCGGATCTTTATCGTTACCTAGACCTGGACCACCTGGACGCTTATTTTTGTTATCTTGCGTTTTTTTTGGTTTTTTATATGAATATCTTTGTATTTGAGGTGGAGTGCCAATATCATAATTAACAAATAGTTGAGGTAAGAAAGGCATCAATGTGTTAATCATTGGATGATCAATAATACGGCCTTTAACTATCATTTCTTTTAATTGTTTATTATAACCACGATCGAGATATTCAAATATACTTACGTCGTGGAGTTTTTTTTGTTTTTCCAAAACTTCATGTGGGCTTTCAAGCCCTTCCATTCCTTCTTTAGAATTTGGATTGGTTGCTTTAGCTTTTTGGGCTCCTTTTTTTAACCTTTCAGCCTCGGTTGCTAGGAATTTTTTCCCTTCTCCTAAAAACTTTTTATGAATACCTTCTTTAATACCTTTAAAAAATCCCCCTTTTTCTGTATTGTATCCAGTATGCCCTGTCGTTTTTTTGCCTTCTTCATCTTCCCTTTTGTATTTTCTGGAAGAAGCCATTTTTGTAAGCTGCGGCACTATTCTATTCAAAATAAAAATATAAAATTTATTTGCGCCATTGGAACCACGATTTACATATTCAAGAGCTATAAATTCCTTAGTAAGATCTTCCAGATCCTTTCGGCATTCTTCGTTCGTATCATTTGCTCTAGTACGCGAAGCCGCGCTTGCAAGAGCCTTTTTTTCAAATTGAGTATGTTCGACATTTAAAAGCATATATCTCTTTGTATTTATTTTATCCATTTGCTGTATTTGGTCTATGTCCTCTATTCTTTTATCTATCAAATCTGAAGAAAGCCTTTCTCCAGGTATAAAAGCTTGTAATATCTCTTCTTTGGTATCTTCTTCATTTAATGCTCCCGGCAATGACATAAGAAATACAATAAACCTAGGTACAAAATAGTCTCTAACAGTAAATTTTTTTGGATCTACAAGCCGGAAAGATTTACTTACCGCGTCATCGTCTAGAGCTTTACCGTGTTTCGTTTTAAATTCTTTTTTAAATTTTTCCGTATCCATAGGCCCGTTTGCCATAGCCTGAATAATTTTATATTGATTTTGGAATTCTTTTTGTGCAATTTTTAAATCTTTTATTTCACGTAATTTGGAAAATAATTGGGCTGCCACATCACCGTATTTCTTCTCAAATTTTTCTATTTTGCCTCTTTCTTCTCCTTCTCTTTTCGCTTCATCCTCTTTATTATCTAACCGAGTTTCTTCAGCTTCAAGATTGGCATGACGACTCTTTAATAATTTATCCAGAGGCTTAGCTTTTTTATCCCCTAGTTTAGGGGCCTTTTCGTCAGAAGACACATCTTCTTCTTCACCTGGGTCTTCGCCTTCGACATCAGTTTGTGGCCGCTCATCTTCTGTTTCTTCTCCTCTTATAATTCTACAATTGTCTAAATTACTATAAATCTCAAGTGCATCAAAAAGGCAGGATAATGGGAATTCAGTGTCTAAGTCGATTATCTCATTGATAGTCTTGTGAGCATTTTGAAAAGCCTCATCTGCCGACATTTCACAATCAAAAAACTGCTCTACAGTATACATATCTTCGGCATAAGCACCTCCTTCATGATCTGAATCAAAAAAGGATTTAAGTTTTTCAAGAGCTTGGCGTTGTCTTTTTCGTTTTGAAATCTCTTGGTCTACTTCTGCTAATACTCGGTCGGGCATCGTCGCACCTCCTTAATATAATAGTGTCTATCTCAGCGCTGCCGAAGCAAGTAATGCGGTTGTGTTTGTTAGCTCCTCGTTTTTAACAACTCCCTTTATGCCACTCTGAGCAGCGCTTGATAAGAATCCAGAGTCTAAGGGTTTAGTATCTGTAGGGTCAACACCTAATGGTTGCTCGGTTATTTGTACGTTCGCCTCCGCGCTTAGTGGATTACCCCATCTTGAAAAAGATTCATACTTATAATCTACTCCAGTAATTATTCCGAATATTTGTATATCTCCCCACAAGAATAACGTACAATGTGGTACGCAGTTTCTTAAGTAGTAAAGAGATGTTACATCCGGATCTTCTAATGATAAAGAAGATGCCGCACCCATCATACCATCCATAGTTGCCACCTTATACTCATCATATATGTTATATTTTAAATTTATGGTAATCTCATGGGATTGTTTGTCATCATAATTACTATATACATTAAACAACCTACAAATGGCAGCCTCACTCGGATTCCAAGCCCCTGATATTCGATCAGGGTTTGAAAATGAACCTAATCCCTCTATGCTTGATGGATTAATTTGCACAGGAAGTATTTTTTCTATCTCGAATTCTCCTTCTGAATTCCTCTGATTGCTTAATATATAGAATTTCGCTTTAGACACTATAGAAGCATCATTAAGTACATATGTACGGTATGAAGATTTTTCAAATTCACTTAAAGCGTCTTCTGTTGTTCCCATAATTTCATTCACCCTTCCAAATATATATAGTTATATAATATTCATAATATAATTATATATTTTAAAGTCGTTTATGTCAACAATACATATTGATATCATTATATATTATAAAATATAGTCATTATAACAATCTTTTGTATTTTAATTTTTTATGGAAAAAATTTTCAAATAATAATTTTATATTAAGTTTGACAATTTGATGCTAAAATGTTAAATTTATTATGAGTGGGGGATGTCATTTGAGTAATAATATTAAGATAATTTCTCAGAATAGGAAAGCTAACCATAATTATTTTGTAATTGAAAGTATAGAAGCGGGAATAGAACTTTATGGAACAGAAGTAAAATCTTTGAGAAATGGAAATGTAAATCTTAAGGATTCATGGTGCTCTATAATAGACGGGGAATTATTTGTAAATAACATGCATATAGGTGCATATGCGAAAGGTAATATATTTAATAAAGATCCACTCAGAGTTAGAAAACTTTTAATCCATAAAAAGGAAATATTTAAATTATTAGGTCAAACAAAATTACAAGGATATTCAATAATACCTTTATCGTTGTATTTTAAAGGTTCATATGCTAAATTAAAGATAGGTCTTTGTAAGG
Source organism: uncultured Eubacteriales bacterium (assembly GCA_964416045.1). GTDB lineage: Bacteria > Bacillota > Clostridia > Oscillospirales > Acutalibacteraceae > CAQBRY01. The sequence continues at coordinate 12,108 of CAYQCM010000027.1, forward strand.
GCAAAAAACTTTATGATAAAAGATCAGAATTAGCTAAGAAATCTGCCCAAAGAGACATAGATCGCGCATATAAAGAAAAAAATAGGTTTTAGAAATTATACGCTTTCAATTAATATTAATATCTTTGCTATTTTACCCCAATTTATCCTCTATCAAACAATTTATGTGTAGTACCAAAAATTTTAAAAATATGGGAACGTAATGGGTTCGACGGGGATTATGAATTTAGGTAAGCGAGTAGTGTAGGCGAACCACTTTAAAAACGCATTTTTTAAATTTAAATGGAGACGATCCAAAAAACAAGAAAGTAATCAATGTAAATTTCCGTAAGGTAAAGGCAAAAGAAGCCGCTTAA
>CAYQCM010000027.1:12472-12764 GCA_964416045.1 uncultured Eubacteriales bacterium
TTATTGATTATGAGCCTAATAATAGGCGACGTTCTATTCTGGATTACCACGGCTAGATTAGGGCGACAAATAGTGGTGAACGTGAACTAGGGAGTGTCTCGTACCTGGTCATGAAATAGAGACTACCTAAAAATAACATTTTCCAATGTATTTGTTTTTAGGGAATTTATTACATTGGATACACTCGTAGAAAGCCTAGATAAGTAATTTTCGGACAGGGGTTCAATTCCCCTCGTTTCCACCATATAATGTATGCAAAATTGATACAATGTAAAAGCCCAGTATTACTGGG
>CAYQCM010000028.1:0-3534 GCA_964416045.1 uncultured Eubacteriales bacterium
AAATAATTTTTTATTTTACAGCAGATAAAAGAATAGATTTTAGAAATCTTGTTAAAGATTTAGTAAAGATATTTAAAACAAGGATTGAACTTATACAGATAGGTGTAAGGGATGAAGCAAAAATGTTGGGTGGAATGGGGGTTTGTGGTATACCGGTTTGTTGTGCTACTTTTTTAGATGATTTTAAGGCTGTATCTATAAGGATGGCAAAACATCAAGGGATATCTCTAAATCCCGGCAAGATTTCAGGTACTTGTGGAAGATTAATGTGTTGTTTGCGTTATGAGGAGGAATCTTACATATAAATTAAGGAAAGTTTATGTTTAGCTTTAAAAAATTTATTGGATATTTATTGCTTTCATTTATTTTATTAATAAATGTTTCTGTTGCTGCGTTTAAACCAATACCTCCAAGAATTGATAGAAATCCTTTTAAAGATTTTTATAATGAATTTGTTGGAACATTAGAAAAGGAACCTTCAAAAATAAATGTAGAAAAGTTTTTTGTACATTACATTAGAAGATGCCCTTGTTGTGATGATAGTATAGAGCAAATTAGTTTAATATTAGATGCTTTAGATGAATCAGATAATAGGTTGTGGGTATTTAAACAGTTATTATTTCAAGAGCAAATGTATAACAGGATTATAGAAATGGAAAATGATAATTTAAGAATAAGAGAATTTATAAAGTTTATGAAATCAGACAGTTTTAGATTCAATGAGTGGGATATAAATTTACTATTTAATAGTAGGTTACCTAAATTGTTAATAGACGAAAAAAATCATAATATAATATTTAAAGTTAAGCTAAAAAATTGGGGAGGTAATATTTATATGACATTTAGTCTTAAACCGCCTATAGACGTAAGTGTAGAAGATAGTTATATCATAATATAATCATGGCATCTCCAAAACTAAAGAATCTATATTTTTCATGGACTGCAATATTGTAAGCTTTCATAATGTTATCTAATCCGGCAAATGCTGATACAAGCATAATTAATGTGCTTTCAGGTAAATGAAAATTGGTAATTAGTGCATCCACAGCTTTAAATTTATAACCGGGATATATAAATATATCAGTCCATTCGCAAACTTCCTTTATTTCGCCGTGCTTTGACATTACAGATTCTAATGTTCTACAGCTTGTTGTACCCACTGCAACAAGCTTTTTGTTATTTTTTTTGGTTTCATTTATTATTTTAGCTGTTTCAGAAGATATACTATAATATTCATAGTGCATTTTATGATCCAGTATATTTTCCGATTTTACGGGTCTAAATGTGCCAAGCCCTATATGCAGAGTAACGAAGCATATTTTTATACCTTTTTTCTTTATTTTTTCAAGGAGTTCAGGTGTAAAATGTAATCCTGCTGTAGGTGCAGCAGATGATCCTATGTCTTTAGCGTAAATAGTTTGGTATCTATTTTTATCTTCCAGTTTTTCTTTTATGTATGGTGGAAGAGGAACTAAACCGATTTTTTCAAGGATATCAAAAAAATTATCTACTGGATCAAATTGTATAATTCTATTCCCATCTGGTTTTATGTCTATTATTTTAGCCTTAAGTTCATATTTTTTATTTTTTCCGAATATAAAAGTATCATGTAATTTTACCTTTTTTCCTGGTCTTACAAGCGATTCCCATGTATTAAGTTTTATTTGATTTAATAATAGGAATTCTACTTTTTTTTCTGAATTTATTTTTTCTCCGAATATTCTTGCGGAAAATACTTTGGAATCGTTTAGGACTAAGCAATCTCCTGGGTCTAAATAATCTATTACATCATAAAAATGTCTATGGTCGATATCTCCAGTTTTTTTATTTAAACATAAAAGTCTTGAATGATCTCTAGGATAAATGGGTGATTGAGCGATTAAATCCTGTGGAAGAGTATAGTTGAATTGACTTTTATGTATTATATTATCTTTTGTGAAGTTTTCGGAATTTTTCAAAATTTTTCCTCCGTACATATTAATTGACAATATTATAAAAATAATGATAATATGAATATCGATACTAGGGATTAAATATAATATTTTTTCATAATCTATAATGTAGAATTATATTATATAAACACTACTTTTACAATAACATATGAGTATGCTTTATAGGAGGACTTAGTTTTTTATTATGAAAAAATTTAAAGTGGGGATTCTTGGCGCTACAGGTATGGTAGGCCAAAGGTTTGTATCACTTCTTCAAGAACATCCATGGTTTGACATTAAAGTTTTAGCTGCAAGTTATAGATCTGCTGGAAAAACTTTTGAAGAAGCAGTAAATGGGCGTTGGAACCCGGGAGTAAAGATATCTGAGTTTATTAAAAGTATGGTAGTTTTAGATGTTGTAGAGGATATAGAAAAAATAACCTCAAATGTGGATTTTGTTTTTTGCGCTGTTGATATGTCAAAAAATGATATTAAAGCTCTTGAAGAAGTTTACGCGAAATTAGAATGCCCTGTAATATCTAACAACAGCGCTCATAGATTTACACAGGATGTTCCAATGGTTATACCTGAAATTAACTCTGAGCACTTAAAGATAATTGACTCTCAGAGAAAAAGGTTACGAATAAAAAAAGGATTTATAGCAGTAAAATCGAATTGCTCCATACAGTGTTATGTACCGGCAATTCATCCTTTGATGGATTTTGGGGTTTCGAAGATTTTAGTTTGTACATATCAAGCAATTTCCGGAGCCGGTAAGACCTTCGATACTTGGCCGGAGATGAAGGATAATATAATACCTTATATTCCTGGCGAAGAAGAGAAATCTGAGAAAGAACCTCTGAAAATATGGGGAAACATATATAAAAATAAGATTGTTTTAAATAAAAGTATAGACATTACATCTCAGTGTATAAGAGTCCCTGTTACGGATGGTCATACTGCAGCAGTTTACGTTAAATTAGAAAATGATTTTGATATTGAAGATATAATTGAAAGATGGGATAATTTTAAGGTAGATTCAGTGATTACTAATCTTCCGAGTGCACCGAAGAAATTTATACATTATTTTAGAGAAGATGATAGGCCACAGATTGGAATAGATAGAAATCTTGAAAGTGGAATGGGGGTATCTATCGGGAGGCTTAGGAGGGATTCTCAGTATAGTATTAAATTTGTATGTATGTCTCATAATACGATAAGAGGTGCTGCCGGAGGAGCTATATTATTAGCCGAGCTTCTTTGCAAAAAAGGGTATATATATTAAAAAAATTACATGGAGGTATACTAATTAATGAAAAAGGTATTATTTAGTGGATCTGGAGTTGCCATAGTAACACCAATGAGTGATAATGGCGTAAATTATGATGTTTTAGGTGATTTAATAGAATTTCAAATCGAAAACGGTACGGATGCTGTTATATCATGTGGAACGACAGGGGAATCATCTACTTTATCGTCTAAAGAGAGAGAAGATGTTATTAGATATACGGTAGATAAAGTAAATAAAAGAGTACCTGTAATAGCAGGATGCGGGAGCAATGATACAAAACATGCTTTAGAACTTTCAAAACAAGCTGAGGAT
>CAYQCM010000028.1:3544-12598 GCA_964416045.1 uncultured Eubacteriales bacterium
GGTAGATGGACTTTTAATCGTAACTCCCTATTATAATAAAGCTTCTCAAGATGGTCTTATTAAGCATTATTATTATATTGCCGATAAAGTAAAAACTCCTATTATAGTTTATAATGTTCCATCCAGAACAGGGTGTAATATCCTCCCTGGGACATACTTAGCATTATCCAAACATGAAAATATCTGTGCTACTAAGGAAGCCAGTGGAAATATATCTTCTGTTATAAAAACAGCATCTTTATGTGGGAATGATTTACATATATATTCTGGTAATGATGATCAGATTGTACCGATGATGGCTGCTGGAGCTAAGGGAGTTATATCTGTTTTTGCTAATGTTTGTCCAAAAGAGTGCCATCAAATGACAAGTGATTTTTTAAGTGGAGATATAAAATCAAGCCTAGACTTACAGCTAAAATATTTTGATCTTATAGAGGCACTATTTTGCGATATAAATCCAATACCTGTCAAAGAGGCGCTAAATTTAATGGGATTTGATTGCGGCAAATGTAGATTGCCTCTTTCCGACATGACAGATAAACTTAAAGAAAATCTTAGAAATGTTCTTTTAAAGTATAAAATTTTAAAAGTATAGGAAGGATGAAGGGATGAGCTTTTGCTCTTAAAACAAATGATTAATGTGATAATTTGCGGATGTAATGGAAAAATGGGGAAAGTTTTAACTAAGATAATACTTGAAAAGTCAGAGTATAAAATTGTTGCGGGAATAGATATTCAGGCAAGACCATATTATGATATTCCGGTATTTAGGTCTTTCAGCGAAACATCTGTTTTATGTGATGTTATTATAGATTTTTCGAGCACGAGTGCTCTTGATGATATATTAAATTACGCTGTAAAAAATAATATAGCCTTAGTTTTATGTACAACGGGATATTCCAATGATCAAGTTGAAAAGATAAAAAAAGCTTCAAATACTATACCGATTTTTTCATCTAGAAATATGTCAATAGGCGTAAATCTTATGATAGAGTTAGCTAAAAAGGCTTCTAGAGTTTTAGGAGAAGACTTCGATATAGAGATTATTGAAAAACACCATAATCAAAAAATAGATGCACCAAGTGGTACGGCTTTAATGATAGCAGATGAGATTTCAAAGTGTGCTGAGAATCAAACTCAATACATATATGATCGTCATTGCCATAGAAGAAAGAGAAATAAAAATGAAATCGGCATACATTCCGTAAGGGGAGGAAATATAATAGGTGAACACGAGGTTATATTTGCAGGAGATAGCGAAATATTGACTATTATGCATCATGCTAATTCTCGAGATTTGTTTGCTAGAGGTGCATTAAAATGCTGTGAATTTATAAATAATAAAGAAACTGGAATGTATAGTATGAGTGATCTAGTTGGTTGTGAGCTATAGTGTAGGTCAAAAATAGGTTCTTTATTACTAATATTAAATATGGACCAATTTCTATACGAACAGAAATTGGTCCTTTAAATATCTAATTAAAATCTTATTAATTTATCTAAAAATTAATTTTTGTTTGAACATCCGGCTTCCTTCCTACACTTAGAACAAACGTCTCCAGTAGTCCCAACCATTGTTCCACACCCTGGACAAGCGCCGCAAACACGAGAATGAGCCATTTGTGAATCAAATTTTTCTGCAGCTTCCCTTACTTTTTTTTTCCAGTCTTCATCATGATTCATATTTATAATTTTATTATTGTTCATTGGAAGATCCATTCCACCTGCTACACCATTCATTTCTTCATCTTGGATTTTTTTAATCATAATATTATCCCCCTCTTATATTATTTACACACATATATATGATACCATAAAACATAAAATATGTAAAATTAATATTTTTTAATTATTTCTCCATTGTTTTTTAATATATGATTTGTCTCCACATATCCTCTAACCATAGTTAATGGATATATAGAACAATTTTTTCCTAATACAGTCCCAGGGTTCATTACACAGTTACATCCTATTTCACAGTAATCTCCTATTATAGCTCCAAACTTTCTAAGATCAGTTTTGATTTTTTCTTTTCCTATTTTTATATCAATATTTGTTTTATCTGATTTTATATTTGATGTTATTGATCCTGCCCCTAAATGAGATTTGTATCCGAGTATAGAATCCCCAACGTAATTATAATGGGGAACTTGAGTTTCATCAAATAGTATAGAATTTTTAATTTCTGTTGAATTTCCTACTGTTGAATTTTTTCCAATAATAGCGCTTCCTCTAATGTAGGCACAGTGCCTAATTTCTACTCCCGGTTCAATTATAATAGGGCCGTTAACATAAGCCGATGGAGCTATATCAGAGTTTTTTGAAATCCATATATTCTCGCCTCTTTTTTCATATTCATTGTTTGGAAGCGTTGGTCCTATTTCCAAAATGTAATTATTTATTTCTTTAAGAACTTCCCATGGGTAATCATATTTGTTTATTAGAGTATTTGCTATTGTTTTAGATAGATCAAATAAATTTTTTGAAAGAAGATTATTTATCATATGTTATATTGTTTCCTCGTTTCTTTATTAAGGTAATTATATTATAAATATTATATGGGTAATGAAATAATAAATTTACTGCCTCTATTTATTGCACTTGATATTTTTATGTTCCCTGAATATGCATTTATGATATTACTTACGATCGATAGTCCTAATCCCGTTCCTTCAATATTTAATTTTTTTGCTTCAGTACATCTATAAAATTTATCAAATATTTTTTGTTGTTCTTTATCAGGAATTCCTATTCCTGTATCTTCTACTTCTATATATAAAAGATTATTCTTTTGGTAAGAATCTATGTTTATCTTCCCATTTTTTTTGTTGTATTTTATTGAATTTGAAATTAGATTTGATAAAATTTGTTTTATTCTTATTTCAGGGATATTTATGTTTAAATTTTCTGGTATATTTACTTTTACTTTAATATTTTTTTGACTAGAAATAGGCTTTAAATCTTTAAGAACCTTACTTGTTACCAATGCTATGTTACATTGTGAATCTGACCTGGCTTGTGATTCATTTTCAAGTTTTGATATTTCCAGGATATCATTTATAAAATTTAATATATTTTTAGACTCATTTTCAATCATGTCATAGAATTGACTTCTATTTTTTTCAGGTACTTTATTATTTTTGAGAAAATCCACAGAAGCTATTATAGTAGTCAAAGGATTTTTGAGATCATGGACTATTTGCGAAATATCCAAAGTAGGTTGATGGTTTTTTTTAGAGTTAAGATTCATAAGTTTATACCTTTCTAAAATAAAAATATTGTTAAAATAAATTATATCTCACATTTTGAAAAATATGAGATATATTATAAAATATTTTAAATTTCATCTTCGGTTGCACATCTGTAACCCAGTCCACGTACAGTTTTTATATATTTAGGTTTATCCGCTTCATCTTCAACCTTTTGTCTCAAATATCTTACATGTACGTCTACTGTTCTTGCATCCCCACAGTATTCTACATCCCAAACTTTTTCCATTAACTGATCTCGTGTAAGGACTCTTCCTTTACTTTGGATTAATATAGTTAATAGGTCAAATTCTTTCATTGTAAGGTCAAGTAACCTGTTGCCTTTAGTTACTGTTCTTTTTGCTAAATTGACTGTCAAATCACCAATTCCTATTATTTCATCATTTGATGAGGAAGGATTTGTGTAATCTTTTCTGCGTACAACAGCTTTTACCCTTGCACACAATTCTTTTAAACTAAATGGTTTAGTAATATAATCATCTGCACCCATTTCAAGACCAAGCACACAGTCAACTTCTTCACTTCTGGCAGTAAGAAGTATTATAGGAACTATTTTTGTTGTTTTATCTAATTTTAGCCTTCCACAAACAGTAAGACCATCTAATTCTGGCATAACCCAATCCAGTACTATAGCATCCGGCAAATGTTTTTGTACAGCTTTTAATAGATCAGCGCCATTAGAAAATTCTTGAGTTTCAAAGCCTTGTTCTTTTAATGCCAAAGCTGTCAATTTTCTTATATTTGGCTCATCGTCAGTGATATAAATTAGTCCTGATTTTGATTCTGTCAACGTCAACACATCCTTGTAAAAAAAATATATAAAAACCTACATTTAAGGTTATTGAAATATGGTATTCACTTATTTTAATGGAAATATAACAATATTATGGATGTAAATTTTGAAATATTTAAATATATAACAAAGTTTTTTCAAGATAAAACACAAAAATAACTCTTTAATTCATTATAATATTCAAAATTATTCCAACATTTTATAATATAAAAAAACATCCTACAAAATATTATAAATATTTATTAGTTTTACCAAGTTAATATTATAATATAAATATTAATTAAATACAATGTTATTTATTAAATATTTTAAAATTATATTTTGCAATGTTAAAAGTTTGGTCAAACAGTCTATTACCAATTACTCAAATGTGATTTTTTTAGTGAATTTATTAAATTTTTTCTTAAATTTGGATATTTTGATTCTATTAAGTTTGTTAGATTTTTAAAATTCTCACGTTCTGTGTGACCATCCATGGGACAATCACTTTTACATATAGGAAATTTATAATTATGTATAAAATTCTTTATCTCTTTTTCACTGCACAAAATCATAGGTCTTATCATGAATAGATCACGTCTTGATAAATATGAAATGGGTGAAAAACATTCTAATTTCCCATTATTAAAAAGATTCATGAAGAAAGTTTCTATAGCGTCATCCTGGTGGTGCCCTAGAGCTATTTTTTTACATTTTTGTTCTATACAAATTGTATGTAATATTCCTCTTCTCATTTTTGAACACAAACTGCAAGGACTTTTCTCTTTACGAATTTTAAATATTATTTCCCATAAATTGGTTTGTTTTATAATATGCTCTACATTTATTTTATCGCATAATTTAGAAATATTGGAAAAATCTGTTTCTTTATTATTGAAACATGGGTCTAATGTTATAGCTATAATATCAAATCTTTTTGAATAATATTTTTTTATTTCACTAAGAGCTACTAAAAGTGCTACAGAATCTTTCCCTCCTGATAATGCTATGGCTAATTTATCATTATCGCTAATCATATTGTATTCATCCAAAGCTCTTCTTACTTTTCCTATTATTTTATTCAAATGATAACTCCCCTAATTTAAACATTAAATCTAAATAATATAACATCGCCATCGTTTATAATGTATTCTTTTCCCTCAGACCTTACTAATCCTTTTTCTTTTGCAATAGGTATTGATCCACATTTTATAAGATTTTCATATGATATTACTTCTGCTCTGATAAATCCTTTTTCAAAATCAGAATGTATTTTTCCGGCTGCTTGAGGTGCTCGAGTACCTTTTTTTATTGTCCATGCTCTAACTTCCGATTCTCCGGCTGTAAGATATGATATTAGTCCTAATAGTTCATAGCTGGAAGAGATTAATCTTTCAAGTCCTGATTGTTTCAACCCAAGTTCTGACAAAAATTCTAATCTATCTTTCTTATCCATTTCGGATATTTGAGCTTCAAATTCTGCGCATATTGGAAGTACGTTTGCTTTTTCTGTTTTGGCAATTTCTTTAACCACATCGTATAATTTATTATTTCTAAACTCTGACTCACTTAAATTTGCTGCATATATAACAGGTTTATAAGTAAGTAAGTTTGCTTCGGAGATAAAATGTTTTTCATTGTCTGTAAATTCCATCAATCTAGCAGGAATACCATCGTTTAAATTTTTAAGCACTTTATTCCATAGATTTAAAACGTCTTCCATGGATTTATCGGATTTCATTAGCTTTTTTGTTTTTTCAATACGCTTTTCTACTAAATCTACGTCTGATAGTATTAACTCTAAATTTATAATTTCAATATCTTTTTTAGGATTAATATTTCCGTTTACGTGAATTATATCATTGTTTTCAAAGCACCTCACAATATGAAGTACGGCGTCTACTTCCCTTATATTTGCAAGGAATTTATTTCCAAGTCCTTCACCTTTAGAGGCGCCTTTAACTAAACCTGCTATATCTACAAATTCAATAGTTGCAGGAGTAATTTTTTTTGGATTATAAATCTCAGCAAGTTTTTCAAGTCTGTAGTCAGGTACGGACACAATTCCCACATTAGGATCGATAGTACAAAAAGGATAATTTGCAGACATTGCTTTTGAATTAGTAATTGCGTTAAATAAAGTACTTTTACCAACGTTAGGCAAACCAACTATTCCTATTTTCATATTTTTTCTCCTTGATATTATTAATAATAAAATATTGTATTTTATAAACGAGTTTTTTACAATATTATAATTTATTTACTGTCAATTCAAAAAGTATGTTTTTGTAATAAAAATTAAGTTTTTGAGTAAAAATAAAACACCATACTTTATAGTAATGGTGTTTTAAGGCTATTTTTTTTTGTCATAGCGTGTTCCTACTATTGGTACGGAACTTAAGAACGGATCCAAGCTGTTATTAATGTGTTCTGATAAACTTTCAAAACCTTCCATTGCGCCTACGGCGCTAGTTGCTAATCCAGGTATTTGCTCTTTCGTTGTGGATATTAAACTACCTGCACGATTCATTGCATCGGATGCGATATTTGTTAATTGGTCGAAGTTATTTGTAACTTTATATACTCCATAAAGTAATGCGGCTCCAGCACCAAGCACGGCTGCACTTTTAGAAAGAGCATATACGCCGTCATACCATTTTCCTCCGACAATATTTTCTAGTGATTTGTTTTCTATTTTACCACTTTTATTTTTTAACTCTTCTGCTACTTTTTTGGCTTCTTTTAGTTGCTGTAGTGAAATTTTTATATTTTTAGTATTTAAAATTTTTTGTATTTCTTCATCAGAAGATGCGGATGATATTTCTTCTAAAAATTTAGTGTCTTTAAGAAATTCTTCTAATTTTGTCATAACCTTTTCCTCCTTGTTTAAAAAATTAATATCAAATAATATATTACACAAAAAAAATATATTTAAAGTCAACAAATTTATTTTATGTTATAAAACATTTTTATTTTATAAAAATATAATTATTATTCAAGTATATTTTAAATATTTAGTTAAGAGAGGAAATAATGAGAAATTTATTAATTTTTGGTGTGGATATATTTTTAAGATCAAAAAAACATGAAGTATATTTTTTAGCAAGTGAGCTTACTTATAAAATAATACTTTCAGTATTTCCTTTTGTAATTTTCCTTATGACTTTTACGGGATTTCTTAATATAGATATAGAAAAATTCATATATAGATTTGATAATATAATACCAAATCAAATTTTAGAATTAGTGGGATCGTTTATTCAGAGTAATATTAATGTAAAGCACGTGGGGCTTATGTCGTGGAGCTTGATAATTAGTATATATAGTTCGTCTTCTGGGTTTAAATCTGTTATTAGAGGGATAAATAGGTCTTACGAAAAAAAAGAGACTCGTAATATAATTTTGGTAAGGCTTATTAGTATTTTTTTAGTATTTATATTTTGCATATCTATAATTATATCTTTTGCTATATTGGTTTATGGCGACTATTTAATAAGTTTTTTAAATGAATATAGTATTATTCCATATAGTTTTGAAGTACCTTTTAAGATAATAAGTTTTTTATTTACCGTATTTTTGTTAATAGTTTTGGTTACTTTTATATATAAAATTTCAAGCTGTTTAAAAATTCATTTTTATCAAGCTTTTCCAGGAGCAATCTTCACAGTATTATTCTGGATGATATTTTCTAAACTTTATAATTTTTATTTACAAAAATTTTCCAATTTTTCAAAGTTATATGGAAGTATAAGTAATGTTTTTGTATTTTTAATTTGGATAAATATTCTCTCGGTCATTTTGCTTATAGGGAGTGAAATAAATTCTTTACTTTCTGAAAAAAGATTAGTTTATAAAAAGAACATTTTTAAATAAATAATATATGTAATTTAGTTATTATATATATTATAAGTTTTATCGGTAATAATATATTTATGTTATATAAAATTAGAAATTTATTTTAAAATGGAAGTATAAATAGGGGGAAGAATTGATTATGAATAAAGTTGCATTTTTTGACTGTAAGCCATATGATAAGGTTTGGTTTGATAAAATAAATAAAAAATATGGGTTTGACATAGTATATTTTGAAAATAAATTAAATGAATCAACAGCCTTAATGGCTAGAGGTTTTGAAGTTGCGGTTGCTTTCGTAAATGACCAGATCACTGGTGATACTATAAATGTTTTGTATTCGGGTGGAACAAGGTTATTAGCAATGAGATGTACAGGGTACAGTAATGTGGAATTAAAGGCAGCAAAAAACAAAATTAGCGTTGTAAGGGTACCAAATTATTCACCATATTCTGTGGCGGAACATGCGATTGCTTTACTTTTATGTATAAATAGGAAAATACACAAGGCATATAATCGAACACGAGATATGAATTTTAGTATAGATGGGTTGATTGGTTTTGATTTATATGGAAAAACTTTAGGAGTTATTGGGACGGGAAAAATAGGAAAAGTATTTATAAAAATTTGTAAAAGCTTTGGTCTTAATATTATAGCATATGATCCGTATCCTTCTGATGAGGAAAATATTAATTATGTAAGTAAAGAAGAGGTTTTTTCTAAATCAGATATTATTTCGCTCCATTGTCCGCTAACTCGAGATACGCACCATATAATAAATAAAGATAGTATAATGATGATGAAAGATGGAGTATATATAATAAATACGTCAAGGGGAGGACTTATAAATAGTGAGGATCTATTAAATTATTTACTGTGTGAAAAAATTGGTGGGGCAGCTCTTGATGTATATGAGGAAGAGTCAGACATATTTTTTGAAGACTTTTCAGATTCTATAATGCAGGATAATATACTGACTCATCTTTTATCTTTACCAAATGTTTTAATTACGTCTCATCAGGCTTTCTTTACTGCTGAGGCAATGGAAGATATTGCCAATGTTACTTTAAAAAATATATCTGAATATTTTAATCATGAAAAACTTTCAAATGAAATATGTCATGAGTAATTTATTTTTTATTGTAACTATGGGATTAATTG
>CAYQCM010000029.1:0-12476 GCA_964416045.1 uncultured Eubacteriales bacterium
CACAACATAAAGGTAATAACTTACTTAAAAAACATTTTAATTTCGCAAAGGACATTACGGAACTTCCGGATACTGATGATCTATATGACCCAACGGCATGTATAAATATTTCTGAAAATAAGGCCACAAAATTTTACCAAACTAAAAAAACTATTTTTTCTGCCGGAGGAAATACTCTTTGTGTGCAAACTATGCTTAAACTGGTTTGCAATGAAAAAACTAATCATATTATATTTTCAAGAAACATTCATAAATCGGCTATAAATGCAATGTCTTTCCTCAATATAATCCCCTACTGGGTAATTCCTCAAAAATATTTAGATTCCGGCTTACCATATTACATAAATCCTGAAGATATTTTAAGTTTACTTAAAAAAAATAAAAAAATAAAGGCAGTATTTGTCACAAGCCCCGACTATTACGGGAACATTTTAAATATAAAAGAAATTTCTAAAATTTGCTTAAAATTTAATATACCACTTTTAGTAGATAACGCTCATGGTTCACATTTAATATGTATAGACAAAAACATGCACCCTATAAACCAAGGAGCATCTCTAGTTGCAGATTCCATCCATAAAACACTTCCTGCCCTTACCGGAAGTGCTCTTCTTCACATAATGGATGAAAAATTTATACCATATTCTAAATATTCAATGGGAATGTTTGGATCCACAAGCCCATCATTTTTAATTCTTTCCTCCATAGACCTTTGCATAAACTGGCTAATAAAAAATGGAAATAATGAATTTAAAAATCTTTTGGAAAAAGTTATATCCATAAAAAAAATAGCTGATGAAAAAAACGTCCTTTATAAAAGTGACTGCTTAGATCCTGCAAGAATAACGATTTGTCATTCAAATATAGGGTACACGGGAAATCAATTCAGAGAATACCTCCATAAATATAAAGTTGAACCTGAATACTGCGATAAATATCACTCTATATTTATTCCATCCCCCTTTAATAAAGATAAAGATTTTCAAAATCTTAAAAATTCCCTTTTAAACTTAACCCCAAAGGGGAAAATATGGGAAAATAAAAAATATTATTTCAAAATCCCTCAAAATACAAACTGTACTGTAAAAGACGCCATGTTATCACAGTCTATAACAATTCCCGTCAATAGAAGCCTGGGAAGATGCGTATCTAAAATCGTAGCACCTTGTCCTCCCGGCATACCTTTACTAATACCTGGTGAAATAATAAAAAAAGAAGAACAATCTTTATTGATAAGTTATGGTATTAGTAAAGTGGATGTGGTAAAATAACTTGAAGTATTCTTTCTGGAGGAAAATTTAATATGAAATTAGTACTTGCCATTATGAGTAAAGAAGATTCCGGGATAGTAATGAACGCTCTTACAGAAGAAAAAATCCAAGTAACAAAACTAGCTACTACCGGAGGCTTTTTAAAGTCAGGAAATACAACGTTAATTACGGGCGTAGAAGATAGTAAATTAAAAAAAGTAATCGACATAATCTCTAGGTGCAGCAGCAAAAGAACTCAGATTATGCCAAGCGCTATGCCTATGGATATAAGTGTATTAAGTGCTCCGACTTTTGAAGTTACGGTAGGTGGAGCTACTATATTTGTACTTGACGTAGAGCAATATGAAAAGGTATAGATAAATGATGGAAGAAAACTTTTTTGAAAATAGACAAATTAATAAAATATATAGCCTTGCAGCTAAAAAAACTATTTCTCACGCATTGCTTTTTGAATCGGATAATAAAGATTTATGTATTAGCGTAGCAATAAATGTGGCTAAAATATTGATGTGCCAAAATGGGGGAAATAATGCGTGTGGAAACTGCGATAGCTGTAAAAAAATATCTAGTAATATCCATCCTGATATAGAATTTATTCAACCCCAAAGTAATCAAAAAACAATCGGTATAGACACAATCAGAACTTTAAAACAAAATGCATATATTACCCCTAATGAATCTGATTATAAGATATATATTTTCCCGGATTCTTCTATCATTACGCCTCAAGCTCAAAATGCATTTTTGAAAATCCTTGAAGAACCCCCAAAAAGCGTTATTTTTATGATGGTATGCCAAAATAAGTCAAAACTTTTAAATACCATTATATCAAGATTAACTTGTTTTAAAATTAGTAGCAATGAAAATCAAATCGAAGATGGTATTTTATCTGCAGCTAAAAAATTAATCGAAAATCTTATAAATAAAAATGAATTAGAAATATTAAAAATACTATCGAATTTTTCAAAAAACAGAAGTGATTTTATAAAACTTTTAAAATGCTTAAAAAATTTAATTATCCAAAACCTAGCCTCAAATAATAAATATAATTTAATTTTAGATAGCATAAAAACTGTTAAAATACTAGATAATCTGGAAAAATGCGAAAATCTGACTGAAAAAAATATCAATATGTCACTACTACCGTGTTACTTGTGCCTAAGTTTGATATCTATCTTAAACTAAGTATCTATTAATTAAACCTAATTACTACTGAGGAGGCATTAACAATAGTACAATTTGAAGAATTAAAATCCGAATTACTGGCTTTAAAACCACAAATAAAATCTTTAAAAGAAGCAATTAATATAAATAGTCTTAATGAACAAATAAATTACGCCCAAGAAAAATCTTCACTTGCAAATTTTTGGGATAACTCTCAAAACGCTCAAAAAATACTTGAAAAAGCAAGTCATGCAAAATCGAAACTCAATAAATTCGTTAATCTTGAAAAATCCTATAATGATACGTTAGACCTAATTGAAATTTGCAATATGGAAGAAGATCTATCTCTAATTCACGAAATTAAATCTCAAATAAAAAATATTATAAATGATTTAGAAAGTCAAACTATATCCACTCTCCTAACAGGAGAATACGACTCAAATAATGCTATCCTTACCTTTCACGCAGGGGCCGGTGGTACGGAATCACAAGATTGGGTGGAGATGCTTTATAGAATGTATTCAAGGTTTGCAGACCGACATGGATACAAAGTAAAATTACTGGATTTTTTAGATGGTGAAGAAGCAGGACTTAAAAGCGCTTCTATACTCATAGAAGGGGAAAATTCTTATGGATATTTAAAGGGTGAATCAGGCGTACATAGATTAGTAAGAATATCACCTTTTGATTCGTCGGGAAGAAGACATACCTCTTTTGCATCTATTGAAGTAATACCCGAAATTGATGATAAAATTAATATAGAAATATCACCGGATGACATACAAATGGACGTATTTAGAGCAAGTGGAGCGGGAGGTCAACACGTAAATAAAACATCTTCCGCAGTTAGACTTACACACATACCTACAGGTATAGTGGTAGCTTGTCAAAACGAAAGAAGTCAACATCAAAATCGCGATATGGCTATGAAAATGCTAAAATCAAGGCTCATAGAAATAAAAGAACGAGAACATCTTGAAAAAATAGAAGACATCAAAGGTGTACAAAAAGAAATAACGTGGGGTTCTCAAATAAGATCATATATATTTATGCCTTATACTCTGGTTAAGGATCATCGAACAGGTTATGAAGTTGGGAATGTTGAATCTGTAATGGATGGAGAAATAGATAATTTTATTAATTCATATTTAAAATTTATAATTGATAAGAATTAATATATTGATTTTATACAAACTGTATTATATTATTTTAGAGTGAATTTTATAGAACACTCAACACCATCTTAAAAATTTAAATATATTTGGATGATAAAATATGAATAAATTAAAAACATTCGCAGTTTACGTCAAACCATATAAAATAACTTTTTTGATTCTCATTGTTGGACTAATAGTTCAACAAATTTGTTCGTTATTCCTTCCAAGCCTTATGTCTGACATCATTGACATAGGAATTAACCAAGGAGGAATAGAAAATCCAGTGCCTGAAGCTATGACAGTCGAATCATACAGACTGTTTTCTTGTTTTATGAATAGATCTCAAAAAGATATTATATCTAAAGCATATACCCTTATTGGCAATGAGTCCATCAAAAATAATTTAAAAAATAATACTTCTGAATTCTATAATTTTATTAGTAATTCAAAACCATTAGATAAAAAATATCCTATCTTAAAAGAAAAAAATATTTACATACTAAATAACCCCATCTCAGATATCGAAAAACAAAATCTTGAAACCTGTTTTTTAGAAATCACAAATTACATTGTAAAATATATTATATCCTCGAGATACTCCGAAGATAAAATGAATACGCAAAACAATAATTATGAAATAAACCTTGAAAATCTTTACCAAAAATTAGACGCCCTCGAAGAAGACGGATACAATAAAAATATAGAAAACCTGCAAAATATAAATATCCCCATAGATAGTCTCCAAGCAGCATGTTCTATAAATAAACAAATATACTCAAATCTAAATATGGACACTTTTAAAATTCAAAGGTCTTATATATTAAAATTAGGATTAATAATGCTTTTAGTCACATTAGTCAGTATAACAATAACCGTTATCCAAAATTATTTATCCGCTAAAATGTCCGCAAACATTTCAATGAATTTACGGTCAGATGTATTCAAAAAGGTACAAAACTTTTCTATAAAAGAATTTGATGAAATCTCTACGGCCTCTTTAATAACCAGAACAACAAACGACGTATCACAAGTTAAAAACGTTATATTAATGGTAATACAATTCTTTATACCTCCATTCATGCTTATAGGTGGTATAGTGATGGCTTTGCAAAAAAGTGTTTCCATGAGCTGGACTATCGCCCTTGGAGCATTAGTCTCGGCAGGAATCGTTTTAGTTGGACTATTTATAATCTTTCCAAAAATCGAACTAATTCAAAAACTCGTGGATAAATTCAATCTTATACTTAAAGAAAGAATATCGGGAGCTGCCACTATTAGAATATTCGGAAATGACAAACTAGAAGAAAACCGTTTTACAAAATCAAATAAAGAACTTACAGATATATCTTTATTCGTTACAAGAATATCGACATTTATGTCTCCAATTTTAACCGTATTTATAAATTTAATAAGCCTTCTGATAATATGGCTCAGCGTTTACCAAATACAGCAATCTACCATGCAAGTTGGTGATATGATGGCTTTTATGCAATATGCCGCAATGGTTATCGGGGCTTTCTTAATGATTATAATGATGATAGCCTCTCTTCCCAAATCTATGATATCCATAAATAGAATTTACGAAATACTTGAAAAAGAAATCTATATAAAAGATCCTGCATTGCCAGTGCATTTTAGCAAAGAATTCAAAGGAAAGATTGAATTTAAAAATGTGTCTTTTAAATATGATAATGCCAAAAAAGACGTAATCCAAAATGTAAGTTTCATAGCAGAGCCCGGAAAGACAACCGCTATTATAGGAAGAACGGGATCGGGAAAGTCTACTTTACTAAAACTTATACCTCGATTATACGATGTAACTAGCGGAGAAATTTTAATTGATGGAATAAATATAAAAAACGTAACTCAAAAAGATCTTCGTGAAAAAATCTCATATACCCCTCAAAATAGTATATTGTTCTCAGGCAATATTGAATCTAACATCAGAACATTAAATCCAAATATTTCGGAAAGTAATTTAGAAAAATGCTTGGATATTTCAAGATCTTTAGAGTTCATATCAGAAAACGAGGACGGAATCCACACTAAAATAAATCAAAACGGCTCAAATCTATCCGGCGGACAAAAACAAAGATTATCTATTGCAAGAAGTATTGCAAAAGAATCTCCGATATATTTATTTGACGATATTTTTTCCGCTCTTGATTTTAAAACTGAAAGTCTTTTAAGGGAGTCTTTGTTTGACCATATAAAAAATTCTACTGTTATAATTTTATCTCAAAGGATTGCCTCTATAATGCATTCAGATAAAATAATTGTATTAGATGACGGAAAAATCGCTGCCGAAGGAAAACATGATGATTTATTAAAAAAATGTAAAATATACTGCGAAATATTTAATCTTCAAACTCCAAAGGATGAAATCATATATGAATAAAAATACAAATAACATAAGTATTAAAAAAAACAATTCTAAACCAACTATTCAACGTCTTTTAAATTATATTTCAGATTATAAATTTGGAATAATTACTATATTCATCCTTTCGATAATTTCAGCAGCAATTACTACCGTAAGCCCTAAAATATCCGGAGAAATTATAACTAAACTTTCTGAGGGAGCTATACTTAAAAATTCAGGTGTAAGCAGCAGCATAGATTTCAGCGGTATATTTCAAATACTTGCCTTACTTTTCGCATTATATTCAATACTTGCCCTAACATCTTGTATATGCAGTTATATAATAACAGAAATATCGGTAAAAATAACATATTCTCTTAGAGAAGATATTTCAAAAAAAATAAGTTTGCTTCCGATAAATTACTTAGAAAGTAAAAATTGCGGCGAAATACTTTCTCATATTACCAATGACGTAGAAATATTAAGTTCATCCCTTACAAGCAGTATAAGCCAAATTATTTCATCAATTATAATGTTTGTTGGAACTATTTATATGATGTTTTCGATAAGTTGGCAAATGTCACTGGTTTCTATAGGTATACTGCCTATTGCGTCCATTTTTATATCTATTATTGCTTCTAAAGCACAAAAACTTTTTAAAAAATTTCAAGATGATTTGGGTCTTATCAATGGTCATATTGAAGAAATGTACTCCGGCCATGAAATAGTTAAATCTTTTAGTATGGAAAAAGCTTCTATAGAAAAATTCGAAGGTTTCAATAAAAATATGTATGATTCGGCATGGAAGTCTGAATTCTTATCTGGGTTAATGTCCCCTGTTATGAGTATTATTTCAAATATAAACTATATTGCCGTTTGCGTTATGGGAGGATATCTAGCATCACTAAGGCGTATTTCAATAGGGGACATTTCAGCATTCATGACATATTCCGGACAGTTTATAAATCCACTTATGCAAATAGCTAACATTTCAAATATTATCCAGCAAACTATTGTATCCGCACAAAGAATATTCGACTTCCTTGACTCTGAAGAAGAAAAAAATAATATGACTTCTATTAGCGCCTCAGAAATATCCTCAGATCCAAATATAGTATTTAAAAACGTAAATTTTGGATACAGCGAAAATAATCTCGTTATAAAAGATTTTTCACTTGAAATCCCATCCGGTAAAACAGTTGCTATAGTCGGACATACAGGCGCCGGAAAAAGTACATTAATAAAGATTTTGCTTAACTTTTATACTATAAATTCAGGTGAAATACTAATAAATAATAACAATATATACGATTACTCAAATAAAAATTTAAGATCTATGTTTGGAGCAGTATTACAAGATACCTGGCTATACAGCGATTCTATCTTAGAAAATATACGCTATGCAAATAAAAAAGCTTCGGATGAACAAATAATAAACGTATGTAAGATTACCGGAGTAGATCACTTCATAAACACACTCCCGGAAGGGTATAATACTATATTAAATGAATCTTTCGACAATATATCTTACGGTCAAAAACAATTGATTTCAATTGCAAGGGCTGTAATCTCTAACCCAAAAATATTGATCTTAGATGAAGCTACCAGCTGCGTAGATACCGCAACTGAAAAACATATTCAAAAAGCGATAAAAAATACTCTTAAAAATCGTACTTCTTTAATTATAGCTCATAGATTAAGTACTATAAAAGACGCTGATTTAGTTGTAGTAATGGATAAAGGAAGAATAATAGAAAAAGGAGTTCATAATGAACTCCTAAAAAACAAATCACATTATTATAATCTTTATATGAATCAATTTACACGAAATACTTTACTATAATATATGTCCCTTGCCTAGATAACTTTATTTCATATTTACCATTACAAAATTTTTTCGATGCTATTTCATTATCTTCTAAACCACATATTATCGTAGGGATATTTTGGTACCCTTCTTTAAACTTTTCGTATTCTTCTTTACATAATTTGTCCATAGCTTCAATCAATCTATCACAACCATATGATGAAAATACAGGAAGACCTTTTGAAATTTTTACCATAATATTAGGCAAATTAGAAACTCTATCACGCTCAGACCTAAATCTATTGAAACTATTGCCATATTCTTTTACGCATTCAATTTCCAATAATGAACCTTCACTTTGTAAATCTTCGAGTAAGTCGTTATATGCTTCTATAAAGTCCTCATCCTCAAGCCAATGACGCAAATATTGATATTCTCCAGGGTCAGCACTTGCAAATACATTTGTTGGAATGTTAAAAGCACATAGTGCTGAAACAAAAATTGACAATATAATTTTATTTATTAAATTTTTTTCATAAAATATACCTTTCTACGTTTTACATTTACATTGTATATTTTAAATTATAACTAACATATTTTTAATAGTCAATTAAAAACAGAAAGATTATTTTTATTTAATTTGTATTATTTTACCATAAAATACTATTTTGTACATTTACATGATTATACTCCTATCCCTTCTTATAAATATAAGAAACAGCAAATCCTAATATATACCAAAAAAATACAACCATAAAAGTGATTTCTGACAAAATTGCCTTTTCAAACAATGCATAAACACAATAAGAAATAATCATCGCAAAAAATTTAGAAAATACCCCGGAAGATAACATATCTTTGTTTTGAAATAAAAAAGTACAGACCTCAAAAGCTACCGCTATAGAAAACATTAAAAACACAGCAAAACCTATAGTCCCATAAGATACTAATATCGTTAAGTAAGAATTATGAAGGTCAGAAAAACAAAGTCCACCTTCAATATATTTTTCTGAAAAACCCAGTAAATTTCCCCTTCCAATTCCAATTAGAGGATTAGCTTTAAAAATTATTAATCCTTGTTTAAATAAAGTAATACGACCACTGCTAACATCACTACTGTTTCTACCTATTTTTATATCAGGAATATAACTATTTATTGAAGGCTTACTGGGTAATATATCATTGTTATCATCCGATACAGGCTCTTCCACTTTATGTACATCGTTCAAAATAATGCCTATTACCCTTTGACAAACATTTCTTGCAAAAAACGATACAGATAGCATAAAAATAGCACACACTATTAATATCATGCTTCCTCTTATAAGCTTTAATAAGTTAAATTTATTATAATTTGAAAATATATTATAAAACATTCTGACAGTAAAATATATTACAATAAAAAGAAAAGAATCATTTGAATCTGATAAAAATAATGATATAAAACTAAATACTCTAGAACAATTTATAAACCATACCGGAAAAACTTTTCGGCAACATTTATCTCTTATATATCTATCTGTTAGTACATCACAAGACACTATAGATACTACCATGGAAAAAGCTAATAAATTTGAATTTGTATAAACTCCTATAAGTCTGCTTCCAAATATCCCTAAATAATAAGACCCTATACTTATCTGGGCTCTAAAAATTAATATGACTATTGAGAAAAAAGAAAATATAAAAGCAAAAATCACAAAAAATTTTAATATAAATATCATTTCTGATTCTATTTTTTCTAAATCTCTTTCCATGTACATCCCAAAAAATATAAACATACATACACACGTATGATATACAAAAACCATATTAGGCCAAAAGTCTACTGACATATTAACTAAAGAAGTTATAATTCCAACTAAAATAAAAAGCCAAATAAGCCATTTATATTTAATCTGAAATGCTCTAGGAATAATTAAAAAATTATATATAAATATTACTACTCCCCAAGAAAGTACAGCGCACCGCATCGCCAAAGAGAAAACATCCAAAAAAGCTATCATCTCAAATAAAAGAGTTATTACATAACATACTCTAAACATTCCAAGGTCTAAAGCATACCGTAAAATATTCTTACTAATGCTCCCCCGCAAACACTATCACCTACTTTTTAACGAATTTAACAAATTTAATAAATTCCTTAGTTATTATAGAAATACTTAAATGTATTTATTATATATTTTACGTCTTCATCGCTTAGTAAAGTATGCAGTGGAAGCGTAATTTCATTTTTATACATATTAAAAGCGTTGGGAAAGTCTTTTATATTAAATCCTAAATTTTTATATGCAGTAAACATTGGTAGGGGTTTATAATGTACGTTTGTCGGGACACCTTCATTTGCTAAAACCTTTATAAAATTATTCCTATAAGGTTCATCTTTACCTAAAAGTCTTACTATGTAAAGATGCATACTTGAATGAAACGAATTACCATGATGCTTTAATATTTGTAAATTTTGGCCTTGCAGTCCATTATCATACATATCAACTATTTCTCTGCGTCTTTTTAAAAGATCTGCGTATCTTTTAAGCTGGACTATTCCAATGGACGCCATAATATCCGTCATATTACATTTATATGCCGGATAAACTATGTCATACTCCCAACTTCCAAGTTTACTCTTTTCCAGAGCATCTTTTGACTGCCCATGAAGAGAAAGAAGCATATACTTCTTATATATATATTCATTATCAATTCCGTCTATATCTTTCCATGTAGCCACTCCTCCTTCAGCAGTTGTTAAGTTCTTTACAGCATGAAGTGAAAAGCTCGTAAAATCCGCAATATTTCCGCACATTATCCCATCTCTGGACGCTCCAAAAGCATGTGCACTATCGGCTAAAACCACTACTCTTCCTATTGCCTCTTGAATATCATTATTAGGACTAAATATACCTTCTTTCTTGTTAACTATATCAAATATTTTATCATAATCACAAACTACTCCCGCTAAATCTATAGGTATAATAGCCTTAGTTTTTTCGTTTATAGCATTTTCCAGCATTTCGTAATCCATTTCAAAGCTATCTCTTGCAGTATCCACAAGTATAGGAGTTGCCCCCACATGAAATATAACGCTGCAAGAAGCCGTATAAGTATAAGCACACGTGATAACTTCATCGCCAGGCCCTATTCCAAGCAGTCTTAAAGTCATTTCCATACACGCCGTAGCTGAATTCAAACATACAGCTTTTTTTACCCCACAAAATTTGGCTATCTGATTTTCAAAATCTTTAGTTTTAGGACCAGTAGTTATCCACCCGGAACGCATTGTGTCGATTACTTCATTTATTTCTTCCTGGGTTATGTCTGGAGGAGAAAACTTTATATTATATTTATTTTCCATAACACTTCACCTTTAACAAATTTATCTTTTTATTACCGCTATTAAAGTCATAAACATTATTTTGAGGTCATAAAAAAAGTTAAAATCTTTTATATATTCTAAATTAGTAACCATTTTTTGAGGTAAAACAACATTTATGTACGCTTTTTCAGTGTCATTAAACTTATTTAAAATTTCTTCTTCATTTTTAAATGCGATACTGGTTATTGACGTAACCCCTGCGGGTAAAAGAAGAGTTGCCATCATTTCGTTTGTATATTTTTGGACATACTTCGGCACCTCTGGCCTTACCCCCACAAATGATAAATCTCCAGTAAAAATATTAAAAAGCTGAGGAAGTTCATCTAGCTTAAACTTTCTAATCACTTTACCCACTTTAGTTATACGGTTGTCATTTCTTTTTGTTACTTGAGTTCCAAATTTTTCTGCGTCGTGGATCATAGATCTGAATTTATATATGTTAAATATTTTACCGCACTTTGTTACTCTTTTTTGCTTAAAGACTATTTCTCCTTTTGAATCAATCTTTATGGCCAGAGACAAAATCAAAAAAACCGGACATAAAATTATTATTAATATACCAGAGCAAATAATATCAAAAATTCTTTTAATTATCAAACTTTTACGTTTTTTTTTAAGTATCCGGTAATAATATAGTACATCATCATTTTTCATTCTATTAGGAAGATTTTCCCACTTAGTCAGCATAATATTCCTCCATTGACTCCTATTGAACTAGCCCTGAAATTATACACTAATACCAGCATATTTTCAATATATTGCTATTATGGAAAATCCCTATAGTAAAAGCCAATTGAAAAATTTCATAATAATTATTTTATCTTTTTAATCCTATTAACCGGTATTCTAGAAACGCTTTATACGCATTTGAAATATAAATTCCAACTTGGTATGCTTTGTAATAAATTAGAAAATACGATAAAATTAGTATTAACATATTTCCTATACAACTTTTAATTCCATACAAAAAATATTTCAAATTAAGAAGGTGATCTTAAATGAACAAAAAAATTAAAAAATAATTTATATTTTTTATCAGTATCTTTGATAACACTGCTATATATTATTTTTATGGTTGGAACTTTTGGTAATGAAAATGGAGCTTTTAGTAAAGGTATCTATATTAAATTAAGAAATAGAAATATTTTATTTGCTATAAGTTTTTTTGCCTTAGTAATTTATTTACTATATTTTTTAAAAATTTAAAGTATTTTAGTTTTATAAATTATCCATTAAGTATTGTTAATAGTCTCTTTTTATTCATATTTACATTCCTAAGTTTAACTGGATAAGGATTATATTTTATTTTTTTAATACCTTCCCTAATTGGTTCAATAATATA
>CAYQCM010000030.1:0-12280 GCA_964416045.1 uncultured Eubacteriales bacterium
TTATTAAGAAAATCGTCGCTTATATCAAAGGATTTTGACGACAGCATAAGTTTACGATCCAGCCCTTTATTCGGTTCTTGGAAGAGGAAAGTATTTGGCGGAGAGTTAAACAGCTTTTTTTCGCAATAAATCACATTATATTTTGCTTTTATGGTTGCAATGTTTTCTGATGTTATTAGAGGAATAATTTTTTGGAGGTCACAATAAAATATGCATGTTATGTTTGGCATAAAATACACTCCCTTTAATATAAAAATTAAGTTTCAAAACGCCTTTTTTATATATTTTGTTTAATATATTAAAATTAATTTCGAAACTTTATATACATTATATACATATATATATAAATGTCAATAAAAAAATATATTTTTAAAGAGAATATTATTAATTTAAAAATTATTTTGCCATATGTTTAGTATAATAATATAATATTATAATAATTAAAAGGTGGGAGCAGTTTGGAACATTTGTTAAATAGCATAGTGGATTTTTTATATAATAAGGTTACGCCGGAATTTATAATTTTTATTATATCGATGATACCTGTTTTAGAACTTAGAGGTGGAATGATAGCTGCAAGTTTATTGGGAGTAAATTGGAAAATAGCAATGATTATATGTATTTTAGGCAATATTATTCCTGTACCTTTTATATTACTTTTCGTAAAAAAAATATTTGAGGTTCTAAAGAAAACGAGATTTTCTAAGTTTATATATAAATTTGAGGAAAAGGCTGATAATAAAAGTAAAGACATACTTAAGTATAAGAAATTGGGACTTTTTTTATTTGTGGCTATTCCAATCCCCGGTACAGGTGCATGGACAGGATCCATGATAGCGGCGCTTTTAGGATTTAAGATGAAAAATGCTATTGTTTCTATTTTTCTTGGAGTGATTGGTGCTGCTATAATTATGTCTATACTTTCCTATGGAGTTTTGGGCTTCTTTATATAATAATTTATTTTATAAAAATAATTACACAAAGAGCAGATAGATGTTGAAAAAATTGTTGAAATTGTGTAAAATCTTATAAAAATAAGGAGGTATAAAGATAAATATGGATAAGAAAAGATTTTTAGGGATGTATATATTTCTGTTAGGATTGGTATTTACTTATGTACACGCTGAAAACACAATAAACACAATAAACGAATATGACTTTGAGTATAGTGCTAAAGGATTTTCAGCCGTATCAAAAGTATCGGGTGAGAAAAAATATTATTCTAGGGAAAACGTAAAAAAGAAGGGTATAGATATTTCGTCTTGGTCCGGAAATATTGACTGGAAAAAATTAAAAGAATCCGGTATTGAATTTGCAATGATACGTGAAGGATATGGTTTACCGAACCCCACACAAGTGGATAAAAGATTTCATGAGAATATAAAATCAGCTCAAAAAAATGGTATCCCGTGCGGTGTTTATCATTATTCATATGCTACAAGTGTAGATGAAGCAATTAAAGAGGCCGAATTTTGTATTAGCAATATCAAAAATTATAAACTGGAGTATCCTATAGCTTTTGATATTGAGGATGAAAGTGCTGAAAAATGCCAAGGACGCGAGGCTACAGATATGTGTAAAGCCTTTTGCAATAAATTACGTGAGGCAGGATATTACGCCACTATATATGCAAACAAAAATTGGATGAAATATTTTCTGTTTGAAAAAGAACTTCGACCAAAATATGATCTATGGTATGCCCAATGGAAAGATGGTATAGTCAAACCAGATTATTGGTGTGGTATGTGGCAAAAGGAAAATGACCAAAAGATTGATGGAGTACAGTGGACAGCAGATATAAATGAATGTTATTATGACTATAGTGAAATTATAAAGGATTTGCATCTTAATGGATTTTAAAATTTCTACATATTTTTAATGTAATTTACAAATTATTTTCTATAACTATTAAAGTTTTTTATTAACGTAAAAAAGTAATGTATCTTAAAAAATACATTACTTTTTAATTTAATTATATAATCTTTTTTGACCTTTTTTAAATGAAGTTTATTGTTTTATATGATATTCAGAATCCTTATGAATAGTAATTATGAAGCAGAGGCAAGTTACTAAAAGAGAAATACTGCCTAAAAAAGATGTTGATGCAGGTAAACTATGAATCTTTTGAAAATTTGAAAATGTTAAAGTCGAAATTGTGTAATAATTTATAAGAACTTTAGTAATTAAAAAAGAGAGCAGCCCGTGGATGATTCTAAAAAGAATAAATTTTAAATATGATATTTTAATACCTTCTATTATTGAAAAAATTTGAAAATGTATGCAAAGTCCCGCCCACCCTATAGCAAATGATATGATTTCGAGGGGTAGATTAAGATTTATAGACTGAGTGCAAGCTGAAGTTACTTCTAGCGCTATAGGAAGTATGTTTTTGGATATGTTATTTGGGACGTGAAATTTTGATAGAATTAAAGATAATATATCTTCCAGACCAATATATTTGGTTATTGAAATTAAGCAGCAAAATATTATTATTAACGCACACATGCCAACTATACTAATAGAGGCGTCATATGAAGATTTAATAATTGACTCCGTTAAATTGTTTTTCGTTCCTTTTTCTTTGTTTAATATAGGCACGTAAAAATATGTTTTTTTAATTCTTGCTCTTACGCCTAAAAAAATTCCTATTAGTATTATAGATAAAACCTGAGACAAGAAAATCATAAATCCCGCACGGTAATCTTTAAGTATCCCTATCCCCACCACGCTTATAGTAAAAGCCGGACCTGCGCCGACTGTGAAATAAAGCATTCTTTCAGACTGTTCATCATTTATAAGTTTTTCTTCATATAGATTTTTTACTCCTTTTGCTCCTATAGGGTATCCTCCAAGAAAACTTAAAATTATAGTAGGTCCGGCACATCCAGGTAAGTAAAACAAAAATTTTATTATTGACGACATTATTTTCCCTATCTTTTCCGAAATCCCCGATTTTACTATAAATGAGGTTAGAAATATAAAAGGAAATACCGACGGAATTAAAATATTTCCGCAAAACTTAATTCCCGTTTTAGCGCCTAATATATAGTAATCGGGATGAATTGTCATTATAGAAAAAGTTAAGATTACCATGGTTGTTAGGACGGAATATTTTATTTCTTCTTGTAGTTTCGAGTGAGCCGCAGATTTGGTTTTTACTATTTTAATATTATTAATAATAATCACCACCTAGTTATAAATATATATGTTGAGGATGTGATTTTTATGGTAAGCTTTGCATATTAATTAATCACACGATGTTTACTTAGTGAAAACTTAGAATCATGAGTTATAAGGTAAAAAATCAAAAATCATTTGATATTTTCATTGCGAGTATTTAGATGTTTCAAAGGTGGCGGGGAAAGATTGAGTGAAAATAAATGTAAAAAAAGAGGCATAAAAAGTAAGGCAAGACAAATATTAGATTTTTCGGGCTCACCGATAGCGTCTGCGCTGGGCAACGTACACTTTGAAATGAACGGTAATAGAGAAGTTATAGTTGAAGGGTGCAGGGGAATTTTACAGTATGATGAAAATATCGTAAAGATTAGTGTTAAAAAGATGTCGGTAGCATTTTTCGGGAGAAATTTATCCATTAAATGTATGAATGTTGATTCATTAGTTATAACCGGTTTTGTTACTTCTATAGAGTTTATTACTTAAAAGTGGAGGTTTAATAAAATTGATTCTTAAAATAATCAGGTGGATATATGGGTATGTATTGTTTATCGTAAGGGGAGGAAATATTGAAAAATTTATTAATTTGTCTGTGAAAAGGAAAATTAATTTTTGGGATATTAGAAGATCAGGCGATACTTTATATAGTAAAGTTGTAGCTAGGGAATATAAAGAACTTCATAAAGTTTCAAAACAAACTAAGTCCCAGATTAAAGTTAAGAAAAAATATGGCCTTCCTTTTATTATAAATAAGTATAGGCTTAGAATAGGTTTTTTTTTAGGGATATTTTTATATTTTGGGATATTATATGTACTTTCCTTATATGTATGGAACATTAAGGTTACTGGAAATGAAAACGTATCTTCGGAAGAGATTTTAGAGGTGATGTCTGAACTTGGTGTATCGAGCGGCACTCTTAAAAGTCATATAGACGTACCTTTAGTAAACCAGTATGCTATGATTAAACTTCCCGGTATGTCATGGTTGTCGATAAATATAAGTGGAAGCTACGCGGAGATTTCTGTTAAAGAAAAGGCAAAAATACCTGAGGTTGTGGCAGAAGATAAGCCGTGCAATATAAAGGCGAATTTTGATGGACAAATAGAGCGTATAGAAACATATAAAGGGACGTGCATTGTAGGGGTTGGCGATGCTGTGGTTAAAGGGCAATTACTTATTAATGGAGTGGTGGAAGATTATTTTGGATCTAATTCTTTTGTTCATGCAGATGGCAAAGTATTTGCAAGAACCCACAGAAAGTTTTCGCAGGAAATTATAACTTCTAAAATGCAATGTATAGATACCGGGAAAGTAATTAATAGGTGCAAAGTGAAAATTTTAGGAGTAGAAATTCCTTTTAGATTATGGGAGAATACGGATGATACTTATAGGTTAGAGATAGAGAATTATAAGCTGAATTTGTTTGGTGTAAATTTACCTGTTAGTGTTTATACTGAAAGATGGTATGAGCAAGTTTGCGATATAAAAGAGGTGAGTTTTGAGGAAGCTAAAAAAGAGGCTATAGATAGCATTAATATAAAACGTGTAAATGAATTTTCAAATATACAAATATTGGAAGAAAACAATAGGGAATTTGATAAAGATGGACGAAAGTTTGTTGAGGTTGAGTATATTTGCATAGAAGATATAGGAAATAAGGAAGAAATTTTGTTTGAGTAATCATTGTTAGATTGGCGTAAAGAATTGACATGATATTTAAAAATAGTTATAATGAATAATAGTTTAAATGTTAATTTGTTTTTATACTACATAATCTATGATTTTAAAGTTTTAGTAATATTCGAAGATATTTTTTACGGTTTTATCTTAAGAAAGGATGTTATTTATGGCTGTAGATAAGATAAGAGTAATAATCTCTGATAGACAAAAAGGAATTAAGATCCCCACAGGTATTAGAATGTTAATTAGAAGATGTTGCAACGCAGTTTTAAAAATGGAAAATTTTAAAGGATCTGCAGAAGTAAGCGTTTCTCTTGTTGACAATAAGTACATACAAAATTTAAATAAACAATATAGAGAAAAAGATATGCCCACAGACGTATTATCTTTTCCTATGGGTAAAGATGGGAAATATGATATTGATCCTGAAAATGGTGCAAAAATTTTAGGTGATATAGTAATATCTGTTGAAAAAGTTATAGATCAGAGTAAACTTTATGGTCATTCCATGCAAAGAGAAATGGCGTATTTAGTAGCTCATGGTATGCTTCATATTTTAGGATATGATCATGAGTCCAGCGGCCTTGACAAACTTCATATGCGTGAAAAAGAAGAAAAGGTTATGAATCTATTGGGGCTTCCTTGTACCTCAGCCTATGTCTTAAATAGTGAAGAATTTTAATTTATGAGAATTCTAAAAAGTTTTAGGTATGCCATAAGGGGTATTAAATATTGCATAAATAATGAGCGTAATATGAGAATACACTGCGTAGTAGCTATTTATGTATTGTTTTTTTCAATTTTTTTTCAGCTTTCTAAGCCTGAGCTAATAATGTTAATTCTAACCATCTTATCAGTTATAGCTACCGAGATGGTTAATACTGCTATTGAAGGTCTTTCGGATATATTTGTATCTGAATATAATGTTGCAGCCAAAAATATTAAAGACGTTGCCGCCGGAGCTGTTTTCATTAGTGCAATTGGATCCATTATAATAGGATTAATACTTTTTTCAGATGTTAATGCATACTTGAGAATATTTAATTTCTTTTATTTATATCCTGTAAGTTTGATCGTCTTAGGAATATTAACTGCGATAAGTGTACTTTATGTTTATTATGGTCCACGTGAAACTGTAAATAAAATAAAAAATTTGATAAAGATTAATAAAAAAATTTAGATTAGGAATTTATGTATGGTAGAAACAAAATCTTTATTCGCTACAATAGTAGGTAAGCCAAATGTTGGTAAGTCATCACTGCTTAATATGATTTTAAATCATAAAATATCTATTGTATCGCATAAGCCCCAAACCACTCGAAATAAAATAGCAGGTATACTTACAGAAGAAAATATTCAAATTGTATTTTTAGATACGCCGGGATTTTTAAAAGCTCAATCAAATCTTGATAAATATATGGTCAAAGAGATAGACGATGCCTGTTTTGGCGTTGATCTATTTATCCATGTTATTGAGGCGGGAAAAAAGTTTGGTGCTACTGATTATACTATTATAAGAAAAATAAAAAGCAGTAATTTACCGGCGATTCTTGTACTTAATAAAATAGATTTACTAAATAATAAAGAGGAGTTAATTCCTCAGATTGCCGAGTATTGTAATTTGGCCGAGTATGAATGTGTAGTTCCGATTTCATGCAAAAGATCTGACGGCAGAGATACGCTTTTAAACGAAATAAAAAAATTAACAAGACCTTCTGTATTTTTTTATCCGAGTGATGAAATTACAGATAAATCAGAAAGATTTTTAGTATCTGAAATTATTAGAGAAAAAATGCTTAAATGTTTAAATGAGGAAGTCCCTCATGGCACGGCCGTTTACGTAGAATCTATGAAAAAGAGGGAAAATCTAGAGTTAATTGATATTTTTACTACTATATATTGCGACAAAGAAGGGCATAAATCTATAATTATCGGAAAAAATGGTGGTATGCTTAAAAAAATAGGTATAAATTCTCGAAAAGATATTGAAAATATGCTTGGAAACAAAATTAATCTTAAAATTTGGGTAAAAGTAAAAGAGGGATGGAAAGATAAAGTAAATATGTTAAAAAGTTTAGGATATAGTATGTAATCTTTCTAAAACTAATATTAGAGCATATTGCATAAAAAATATTATATATTTTCTATATTTTACACTATATATCCCAGAGAAATTTGTTGTATAATGTATTTGTAACTATCAAATATGTTTGGAGGGATATATATGAATCCAGATAAAGCGTGGCAAAATTTTATTAATACAGGAAAAGTGCAAGACTACTTGCTTTATAGATATGAAAATAATAAATTATTAATTCCTCGAGAGGAAGTAAATAATGAAAATAACAATAACAGGTTTAGTTCTCAAGGAAATGGATATAGGTGAAAGTGATAAGTTAATAAATATTCTCACTGAAGATAGAGGTGTAATAAGCGTAATATCCCCTAACGCAAAAAGGCTTCGCACTAAAAACAGCGGGTCTCTTCAGATGTTTTATTACTGCGATTTGACGCTTTTTAAAGGACGCAAAGGATACATAGTAGATGAAGTGGAAATTAAAGAGAGATTTGAAAACTTAAAGTATGATATGGAAAAGTTTTCACTGGCAGAGTATTTTTGTGAAGTGGCCCTTGTTTTATCTCCAAGAGAAGGTGAATCAAGGGATTTCTTGCGTCTTATTTTAAATTGTTTATATTTTCTTCTTAAGGATAAAATGGATATGTATTTGATTAAGTCGGTTCTTGAACTTAGAATGTGCTGTTTGGCCGGATATATGCCAAATTTGATAGGATGTATAGGATGCAAAGAGTATAAATGCGAGAAACTTTATTTTGATATTACGAATTCTTTTTTAATATGTAGTGATTGTTTGAAAAAAAATAATAATAGTTATAATTTGATTTTGATAAGCTCAGGTATTTTAGACGCTATAAGGCATATTGTTTATTCTAAATTTGATAAATTATTTTTGTTTAAAATTTCTGATAGTTCTATTAATTTGTTATCTCCTATATGTGAAAAATATGTTGCTGAGCATGTGGATTATAAGTTTAAGTCTTTAAATTTTTTTAAGTCTCTGAATAATTATGCTTTTGAAGTGAGAAAAAAATATGAATAAAAGTTTATTAATGCTTGAATATGATAAAATATTGAAGTTACTTGCAAATGAAACTTTAAATGAAGATTCTAAGAAAAAAATCTTAAATATACGTCCTTGTTTTAATGATTTAGAAAAGTGCAAGGAGATTCTAAAGGAAACTGATGACGCTTATATACTTTCCTCTAAATTTGGGAGTCCCGGTTTTACAGGGATAAAAAATATTACTGAGATTGTAAAAAGATCGACTGTTGATGCTGTATTGTCTGCAGCGGAACTACTTTCAGTACTGTCTGTTTTAAAAGCTATTGACAGTATAAAAAACTATAGAAAACAATTTTTAGAAATTAACACATCTCTTGACAATTATTTTGATAAGATAACTCCTAATTCATACTTAAAAAATAAAATTGAGACTTCTATATTATCTGAAGACGAAATTTCGGATAATGCCTCAAAAGATCTCTATGATATAAGGCGTAAAATAAGGTCGATAAGTTTAAGAAGCCGTGAAAAACTTGAAAATATTATTAGAAGTCCTAAATATCAAAAATGTCTGCAAGATCCCATTGTCACGATAAGAGACTCAAGATTTGTTTTACCTGTAAAGTCTGAATATAGGTCTGAAATTCAGGGAATCGTACATGATATTTCTGCAAGTGGATCAACTGTATTTATTGAGCCCATGTTTGCAATTGAAGACAATAATATTTTAGGATCTTTAAGGCTTAAAGAAAAATATGAGATAGAACGTATACTCAAGGAATTATCGCAGGAAGTATCTAATTTTTCCGAAAGCATTATTTGTAGTTATAACGCTTTAATAGACTTAGACGTTATTTTTGCAAAATCTAATTTAGGATATAAGTTGAAATGTTGTGTGCCGTCTTTTAATACTCAAGGAAAAATTAGTCTTAAAAAGGCCCGTCATCCATTAATATCCAAAAATGATGCTGTGCCAATTGATATAAACTTAGGGGAGAATTTTGATACTTTAATTGTTACCGGATCAAATACGGGTGGTAAGACGGTAGTATTAAAGACGGTAGGGCTTCTTTGCGCTATGGCAATGTCGGGACTAATGATACCGGCCGAGTGCTCAAGTGAAGTAAGCGTTTTTGATAATATACTTGTCGATATTGGTGACGAACAAAGTATTGAACAATCCCTTTCAACTTTTTCTTCCCATATTAAAAATATAATATATATCTTGGAAAATACTACGAATAAATCACTTGTGTTACTTGACGAAATAGGAGCAGGAACAGATCCAATAGAAGGTGCGGCTCTTGCAAGATCAATAATAGAAAATATTCGGGAAATAGGGTCTAAGTCTATAGTTACCACGCATTATAAAGAATTAAAAGAATACGCTATAGCCCAAAATAGAGTTGAAAATGCATGTTGTGAGTTTGATATTTCAAGTTTAAGACCCACTTATAAATTAATCATAGGAATTCCCGGTAATTCTTATGCCTTTCTTATAGCAGAAAAATTAGGTATGGATATAAATATAATCAGCAGAGCAAAGGAATTAATTGATAGTGAAGGTATTAATATTGAAAAAATTACAAAAAAATTAGAAGAAGCTAGATTAACGTTAGAGAAAAAAATAGAATCTGCTCAAAATGAGTACCAGGAATATAATGAATTAAAGAGAAAATTTGATGAAAAGCTATTAAATTTTGAAAGACGAAAAAATCATGAAGCAGAAAAATATAAATATGAAGCAAAAATGCTTTTGGATAGGGTAAGAAGCCAAACGGACGATTTAATGGAAGATATAAAATTGATCCGGAAGAATAATCTAAATATTTCCCCGGAAAAGAGACGGGATATATATTCCAAACTTAAAAAAATAGAAAATCAAGCAGATCCGGTTAATGAGGTAACCTCGGATGAAGGGGAGCGTAGTTTTAAATTAGGAGACAGTGTGTTAGTTTTAGGGATAAATAAAGAGGGGAAGATAATCTCTTTTGAATCTGAGAATAGTTTGTTGGTACAAGTTGGAAATATAAAGCTAAATTTGTCTAAAGATAAGTTAAGAGCCGTAAAAATCAGCAGTGAAAACAAAAAAAGCAGAGGTACAGTTGTAAACAAGGTTAGAAGCGTAAAAAATATTAATGTTTCGAGCGAAATAGACTTAAGAGGGAAAAATGTTTTGGAAGCTTTAAGTGAGCTTGAAATGTTTATAGATACCAGTATACTTGCTAGGATCAGTAAGATTACAATTATTCATGGAAAAGGTACAGGAGTACTTCGCAAAGAAATATCTAAATATTTAGAAAGTAATAAATGCGTATTGAGATTTAGACTGGGAACTTTTGGTGAAGGAGAGTCGGGAGTGACTATTGTAGATCTTAAAATTTAGCCATATAATAGTTTTAACTGATTCTTGAGAGGAGAAAAATTTTTGAAGATATTAATACTTTCTGCTTCCACAGGCGGCGGACATATGAGAGCTTCCAATGCAATGAAAGAGTATTTTGAGGAGAATAATATAGACGTAAATGTTGTTGATACTTTAAAATATATTAGTCCTCTTCTTAATAAAACAGTTACTGAAGGTTATGAATATTTAGCCAAAAGGATGCCAAATATCTATAAAATGATTTATCAGTCGGCAAATAATAAAGTTATAAACCATTTGATATTTGGTATAAATAGTATAGTCAGCAGGAAACTGCTTCCACTTTTAGATGATTATAAACCGGATATTATAGTTACCACTCATCCGTTTCCTAATGAAATGGTCTCGAAGCTTAAAAATACAGGAAAAGTAACCATCCCTGTTGTGTGTATCATAACGGACTATGCTCCGCATAGGACGTGGCTTACCGAAAATATTAATGCTTATATTGTTTCTAATGAAGATATGATGGAATCAATGACGGAAATGGGTGTTGATAAAAGTATAATATACCCTTTCGGCATACCCATAGAAGATGAGTTCTACGATAAAAGGGACAGAAATATTTTACTTAAACAAATGGGATTTAACGCAAGTATCCCCACTATCTTAATTATGGCGGGAAGTTTTGGAGTTGAAAATATAGTTTCGATATATAAAGATCTTTTAAAGGTAGATTTAGATTTTCAAATTATAGTAATTACGGGGAAAAACCCCAGACTTTACGATACTATTGAATCTATAGTTTATGGAAAGGAAAAGAAAGTTTATAAATATCCAAAACATTTTTCCAATGTTTCTTTTAATATAAAAAAGTCCTGGAAATATATTAGTAAGCTTAATGACTTTAGGAAAAAGTTTCATTTGCATAAAGCTGAGAAAGTAGATGAAGATACTAAAGTCTATCGAAAGGATACTCGTATAATATACTTTACTGATGAAGTGCATAAATATATGTGTATAGCTGATCTAATCATTACTAAGCCCGGTGGGCTTACCATAACGGAGGCTTTAGCGTGTGATTTACCGATGGCAATTTTTAATGCAATACCGGGTCAAGAGGAGGAAAATGCGGATTTCTTAGTCGACAACAATATGGCGGTAAGATTGAATCGTGACACAGCCGCAGATACGATCAAAGATTTATTAAAAAACAAGAAAAAATTAAACTTTATGAAGCGTTCCTGCGAGATGTTTGATAAGTCCGAATCACTAAATAACATACTGAACTTACTGGTTTCCTTAATAAAAAAGTAAAAAAACCGGTCTCTTTTTATAAAGGAGATCGTTTTATATTTTGAAAATAAAAGATTTAATTAGTAAAGTTAGTCATAGTCATTTTCGAGGTCAATTTTACCGTGCTTTTTTTCAAATTTGCTTACGAAATTTCTTATAAAGCTAAGGATTTGGCGGGTTGGCTGACCTATACTCGTATTTACAGGCATATCTAA
Organism: uncultured Eubacteriales bacterium; assembly: GCA_964416045.1. Lineage (GTDB taxonomy): Bacteria > Bacillota > Clostridia > Oscillospirales > Acutalibacteraceae > CAQBRY01. Next base: position 11,818 of record CAYQCM010000030.1, read on the forward strand.
ATTTTTTAAGTAGCTCGTCTTCGATTCTTACAGAAAGACATTTAATTTCATCCATAATAAGTTCCTAAAGATTAATTTTATAGGCCTATTATATCAATTGAAAATAATACTGTGTGATTAAGAACCCAGGTTGGGTTCTTTATGGGTTCTGAATTTGTTGATGTTTTTCCATAAATTCTTTTATGCACTTTCGAATTAAGTATAAAATTTGACTGTTAGCAGATCTACCTTCATAATTTGCGATAATATGAAGTTGATCTAATGTTTCAGAATCAATTCTAATCGACAAACTTTTAATACTCATATTCCACTCCTAAAAAATTCTTTGTTCATTTGATATTTCAGTTATTTTATGTTCTTCTTTAAATTCTTTTATACATTTACGGATTAAATATAAAATTTGACTATTAGCTGATCTTCCTTCGTAATCTGCAATAATATGGAGTTGATCTAATGTTTCAGA
>CAYQCM010000031.1:0-8072 GCA_964416045.1 uncultured Eubacteriales bacterium
TAATTCAGAGCAAGACTCGATATCTCTGCTTTCGGATGAAGCAATAAAAGAAGAAATACAAAATCTTTATGAGGATAAAAAGAAAAATTTACTCTATAAAGCATGTATAGGATATGAACGTTTAGCATTTGGAAATATAACGGATGCAGTAAAACTAATATATTCTAATAAGTTAGACGATAAAACTTTAGAAGAAATGGATCTTTTTAATATATCGGAGATAAAGAAACCAAAAGACGGAGCTATGGAGATAAAATTTTTTGACCGTATAAAGGCGCTTGAGAAACTGGAGCAAGTGGACGTGGGACAAAGAAATGATATAAATCCGTTTTATTATGCGCTGGAAAAAGGGATAGAGTCTTTAAGTAAAACAGAAAAATAAATATGCAAGGAGGTAATAAATTTTGGAATTAGTACCTTTTTCTGCAAAACAAATCAAAGTACTTTTGTGGTGGGCAAGGAACAGTAAATACGAGAAGTATGACGCAATTATATGCGACGGTGCTATAAGAAGCGGTAAAACGGTGTGTATGTCAATAAGTTTTATATTATGGGCATTTTATCGGTTCAACAGCGGAGTTTTTGCAATTTGCGGCAAGACTATAAGATCGCTTCGAAGAAACGTTGTCACTCCCCTTACCCCCATACTTACGGATCTTGGATTTTTATGTAAGCAAAAGATATCGGAAAATATAATAGAGATAAGTTATGACGGCAGATATAACATATTTTATTTATTTGGAGGTAAAGATGAGGCATCGTCTTCTTTGATACAGGGTATTACGCTTTCCGGTGTATTTTTTGATGAAGTGGCATTAATGCCGAAGTCTTTTGTCGAACAAGCGTTGGCGAGATGTTCCATATATGGATCTAAATTTTGGTTTAACTGTAATCCGGAGTATCCGGGACATTGGTTTTATAAAGAATGGATAATCGGGAAAAAACAAAAAAACGCATTTTACTTACATTTTAAAATGTCAGATAACCCGTCGCTTTCCGAAAGTGTAAGGGCAAGGTATGAAAGACTTTATACCGGTACATTTTATCAAAGATTCATAGAAGGAAGGTGGGTAGCGGTTGAGGGACTCATTTATCCTTATATGACGAAAGAAGATGCATTTTGTAGCGTACCAAATTTTGAATTTTCAAGATACGCAGTATCTTGTGATTATGGAATTGTAAATCCGACGTCTTGTGGTCTCTGGGGGGAGCGTGAAGGGACGTGGTATAGGATAGATGAATATTACTATGATTCACGTAAAGAGGGGCAGACACGTACAGATGAAGAACATTATCAATGTTTATGTAATTTAGTCGGGGATAGATACATAAGTTACATGACAGTTGACCCCTCGGCGGCAAGTTTTATAACTTTAATTAGGAGATATGGAAGGTTTAATGTAATACCTGCCAAAAATAATGTTGTTGATGGAATAAGGGAAGTCTCGAGTGCACTTAAACAAGGGAAAATTAAGATATGTAGTAATTGTGAAAATTCAATGAGGGAGTTCTCACTTTACAGGTGGGGGGAGGGAGGAACAAAAGATACGCCTGTAAAAGAAAACGACCATGCAATGGACGATATAAGATATTTTGTAACAACAATAATGGCGGAGGACGACGAACCATTTTTTGCGTTAGCCGCTAAGAGATAAAGGAGCGATAGAAGTGGAGTTTTTCAGAGGAAAGAAGGACAAAAAAGCTGCTGTACAAACAGTATCAACAGGATTAAATGTCAGTCATCCTTTCAGCGTTATAGAAAATTATAGTCCTAGATCGGAATTCGAAATGAAATTATATTCTACGCTTAAAGAGGCCGTACCTGTTATAGATGCAGCAATATCGAAGATAGTAAGACTTGTTGGAGATTTCAAAATTTCGTGTGAGGATAAAGATATAGAATATGAGATTAATAAGTTCATGGCCAATATACAAGTAAATGCTTGTGGACTTGGAGCGAGCAGTTTTATTCTAACACATTTAAATCAGCTTTTAACTTATGGTACAGCTGTTGGAGAAATAGTTGTAAATGGAGACGGAAATAAAATAAAAGCCCTTTATAATGCGTCTTTAAGGGACGTGGAACTTAAAGTAGATAATAGTCCTTTAAAACTTAAGATTTGCAGGAAAATAGAGGGGAAAGAATCAGTAGAAATAAAGTATCCCGAGCTTGTATTAATCTCGGCGCTTAATCCGGAGCCTGGACATATATACGGTAATTCAATAATGAAAGGTCTTCCGTTTATAAGTAATATTTTACTTAAAATTTATAACAGTATAGGTATTAACTGGGATAGAATAGGAAACGTCAGATTTGCAGTTACATATAAACCATCCTCAGATGCCGGTGAAAGAGCCTATGCAAAAGACAGGGCAAGGCAAATCGCAGAACAGTGGGGACGCGCTATGAAAGATAGTCTTCATCCGAGCGACTTTATAGCCGTCGGGGACGTAGATATAAAGGTTATCGGGGCAGATAATCAGATACTCGATAGTCAAGTACCGGTAAGACAAATGCTCGAACAAATTATAAGTAAACTTTCCATACCGCCCTTTTTGCTGGGACTTTCATGGTCGACAACGGAGACAATGTCGAATCAGCAGGCAGACATATTAAGCAGTGAGCTTGAAGGATACAGGAGATTACTCAATCCGATAATAAATAAAATATGTAATGTTTGGATGGGGCTAAATGGATATATTTGCGACTATAAAATTGTTTGGGATAACGTCAACCTTAAAGACGAATTACAACTGTCCAATGCGAGACTTAACAATGCGAAGGCAAGAGAAATTGAACAAAGAATCCATGAAAATGAGAGCGCTTCAAAAAATTAAGAGGGAGGAAAAAAGTTATGAAAGATGGATTTATAGTAAAGTCAGCGGTAAGTCATAATATCACTAGTGAAGATTTGGATCTTATAAATAAATTTACGAGAAGGAAATTTAAAGAAGAAGAAATATATATTTTTTCAGTAGTACTTTGCGACAATGACATTGATAGAGACAATGAAAAATTTACGCCTGGGTCTCTTGAAAAGCTGTCAAAACTTTTTGTAGGATCTACGGGTATTTTGAATCATGACATGAAGAGCGAGAACCAGACGGCGAGAATATTTGAATGTACGGTTGAGAAAGTGCCGGGAAGAGAAAATAAAGTAGGAGAGCCTTATTATAGGGTTGTCGCAAGAGCGTATATGCCGAGACTTAAGAAAAATGAAGATTTTATAATGTCGATAGACTCAGGTATTACAAAGGAGGTGAGTGTAGGGTGTGCAGTAGAAAATGTAATATGTTCTATATGCGGTAAGGATATGAAAAAAGTCGGTTGCGACCACCGAAAAGGAAAATATTATAAGAAATCAGGGAAAATGGAACTTTGTTATGCTATTCTCGATGGCCCCATAGACGCTTATGAATGGTCTTTTGTGGCCGTCCCATCGCAGAGGGAGGCCGGTGTTATTAAGGGATATAGTCCTTGCCTGAATGGGGGTGATAAAAGTATGCAAGATGTTGTTAAAATGCTCAGTTTAGGCAAAGAAATTAGTCTTGACGGGAACCAGTCCCAGCAACTTTATAACACTATAGAAAATTTAAAAGAAAAAGCTAAGATTGGCGAGGTATATCAGAAAGATTTGAAAGAAGAGGTACTTAAATTTTCAGCTATGCTTGAACCAGGTATGGCAAACGTCATGAAAGGCGTGATAGAGAAACTTTCAGTTGAAGAACTCAAATCTTTCAGGGACTCTTACAAAGAAAAATACGCCAAGTCTTTACCTACTGGGCCGCAGCTAAGTCAAATTGAGAAAAATGTAGAAGCTATAAATAATACACAATTCAAAATATAAAAAATAAAAATAAAAATAAATTAATATATATAGGAGGAAAATAAAATGGCATTTTGTGATTCAATAAGATTAGAAAAGGGTATGTATACAGTCGGAGGAAAGAACTTTACACAAGTTTTAGAATCAGTAGATCCAACCGTAAATTATAAGGGAACAGATCTCGAGGGTTTAGACGCTTATCAAAGACAATTAAAAAGATTTGATATAAAAGTAAGCGGAACAGGCTGCGACATGGTTGAGAAATTCTTCAGTACAACTGATTCAGCAGTATTATTCCCAGAATTCATCGCAAGAGCAGTAAGACAAGGTATGGCAGAATGCGATACTCTTGAATCAATTTTAGCAACAACCACAAAAGTAGACGGAATCGATTATAGAGCAGTATCATCCACAACTGATGCATCTGAAGATAATTCCGTAGCAGAGGGAACTGCGATACGTAACGTAAATGTAAGGACAAAAGAAAAATTAGTATCTTTAAAGAAACATGGCAGAGTATTTTCATCTTCATACGAAGCTTTAAGATTCCAGAATTTAGACGTAGTAGCAGTAATACTAAAGAGGATCGGAGCAGACCTTGCAAATGAACTCTTAACGGACGCAGTAGATGCATTAATTGAAGGTGACGGCAGTGGGTCAGACAATGCGGATACCGTAACAGGTTCAGGATCAGCAATTACATATGATCACTTACTCGAGCTTTGGGAAGAACTCTCTCCATACAAACTAAATACAATGCTTGCACCAGCAGCTACCGTAAAAGAGATTTTATCACTTTCCGATATGAAAGATTCTATAGCAGGACTATATTTCCAAGGAACCGGAAAAGTATTTACTCCAATGGGAGCAAATCTATTTGTAGCACCAAGTATGGATGCAAATCAAGTGCTTGGATTTGATAAAGGCTGTGCACTTCAAATGGTTCAAAGCGGAGATATTTTAGTAGATTACGACAAAGTAATCGACAGACAACTTGAAAGAGCAACAATAAGTATAACAGCAGGATTTTCAAGACTCTTCAAAGATGCAGTAAAAGTACTTACTTATGGAGCTCAATAACAAAAAAGAAAAAGTAAGGGATGATTTATTTGGACAAACAAGAAGTTCTTGAAAGATTCTCTATAATAGCCGGTTTAAATATAGACCAAGCAGCGCCATGGACGTCTCTTTGCAGCGAATCTATAGAGGAGATAGAGATGCATGTCAAAGAGGGGGTCGATGTTTTAAAAAACAGCAGAAGACTTGGCGCTGCGGCAGCAGCCCTGACGTTTTATAGATATATAATGTATAAGGCTTCCGGTGGAGGACTTGAATCTTTTACGGCAGGAGATATAAGCGTAAAGAATGATAAAAAGGCAAGTCTGCAAGTAGCTTTTGCTGTATGGAGAGATGCCAGAAGTAGCGTGGCAGATTTATTAAATGATGAAGATTTTGTATTCGAGAGGATAGGAAGAATATGAATATATCTGCAAACGAACTGATTGAAAGATATGGTCACGAAGTAACTATTACAAATAGTATTGATAGCAATGTACAAAATGTGAAAGCTTTTATTCAGCCCTTCAGACCCAATAGCGAGACTTATTTAATAGATACAGACAATAATACAAACGATGACGGAGTATATTTATATATAGGAGATCCGTCCGTAAGGTTAGATACGTATCCTATCGGGTCGCAGATACAAGATGAGGAAAATAATTATATTCTAAAAAAAGCTGACGCTATGAAAATATCTGAAAATATCATATATATAAGGGCAATACTTCATAAAAATTAAGATCTAAATAAAAAAATATATAAGTCGCTTAATTTTTGCGGCTTATATATCTTGAATTAAGGATAGGAAAATAATAATGAGGAGCGGTGAGTATTTATGGTGGACATGGAAAATAAGAGTATAGGTAAAGTTGGATTAATTGAACCAATCATGGTGTGTGGAAAAAGTTTTGGGATAAAACTTCTTTCGTCATACGATTTTTTACGTTGTGAAGTCATGTATAAAAATTTGGTAGATAAGCTTACAAGTCAGGGTTTTAACAAAGATCTTTGTAAGCAAATAAGTGAGTATGCTTGTGTTGTTTCAATGTGTTTTTATAATTCCAATAAAGAACGAGTTTTTATGGATGGTTTTTCTGCTCTTTCAGGACTTACTCCCACTGAACTTAAAAAGATATATAATGAATATTTATTTTTACATAATAAAGTAATTAAATTTGATGAAATGACATCGGGAATATTAAAAAATATTAAAGACAAATATGATGTCGATTAATGCTAATTTTTCCATACAAATTTTTGGCGGCAATATGGACAACGGAGATTCCCATATCCGCACCGTTGAGCCCAGCCGTCGATACAATTTTTGCAAAATTTATGTCCACATGGTAATTCACAATGTTCTTTAGGGAGTTTAAACCAGCATATTGGACACGCATCACAACAAGAATCCTCACCACAAGAATCATCGTAATTTCCTGTGCTATTAGGTGTTTGAGTATTGTGTGGATGTTTATTATTTTTTACAAATGCTATAGAAAAAGATAATATTAAAGTAGAAATTACCAATAAGGTGATGTAATTGTGGATATGTTTAATATGCATTTACATAACTTTTTTAATTTATTATATACATATATAATATCATATAATTAAAGTTTTGTAAATAGCAAATCAAAATACTATTCCTTCCCTTTACTAATTAAAATAGCGACTTCTGAACCGTATTCTAAAGCATCCCCAGGGTTGTTGTCTTTATACCCTATGGTTGTACCTTCTGACAATTCGTTGTTAAACACTCTTATAGCTATAGGATTTAATTTTAACGCAGTAAGTATTTTGGATGATTCTGAAATAGGTTTGCCTTTTATATCGGGTAAATATTTCATTTTAGTACCCTTACTTACGTTTACAGCCACATTAGAATTTTCATACATTTCTAATCCATAAGATGGAGTCTGGGATATTATAAGTCCTTCTTCTACTGTATCGCTAAAATCTTCAGATAATAAAATAATGTTATATCCGTAATTTTTATTTTTCATTTCCTGTTTAATCTTTTCATAATTTTTACCTATTAAATTGGGAACTGAAATTTTTGTTGCCTGGTTTGAATTAGATTCTTCGTTAGAGTAATTAGAAGCAGAAACCTCATTTTGCTCTGAGGAATTTTGCTGAGACGACGTGTTATTATTATTATTTTTGACTATAAATTGATAAACAATAATTCCAAGTATTAGAACTAAAAGCGATATTACACATGAAACTATACCCCAAGTAAATTGGGATTTATTTTTTTCCATACGTTGTTTTTTTATTTTTTCAGGGATAATTTCATCTTTTTTAAGTTTTTCTATTTCAGAATCGGATATTTCAATTTTCAATTTTTCAAAAGATAAAGTACGGTTATTAGGATAAACTTTAAGACCGTTTGCGATACCGGCAATAGACCTTTCCGATAGATTTTTAACAATATCTTTAGGCATTAAAAGTCGATCATCATTTTTTCTTTTAAGAGCAGGAAGGGGGAATTCCCCTGTAATAGCGAAAAATATAGTAGCGGTCATACCGTATACGTCAGTACTTTCATCCGTATCGTATATATCTATATATTGCTCCAAAGCGCTGCAGCCGTCATAAAGTTTAGCTTCAATAACTTTATTAATCTTTCTAAGATTTTTAGTTGCAAAACCTACAAGTTTAATTTTCTTATTAGGCATTACAATAATATTTTTAGGGCTAATTCCAAGATGAAATATTTTCATATGATGCATTTTAGAAAGTGAGGATATTAAGGGTGAGAACATAATTTTAGCGTCATTCCATGTAATGCCATCCCCTATTTCTGAAATATAATTTTGCAAATTAATACCTTCAACCCATTCCGAAATGGAGTAACAGGTATTATTTTCTTTTACGATATCATAAACAACAGAAAAACAATTTAAACTTCTAAGTTTTGCAATACTTCTAAAATATTTTAAGAAATGTTCTCTATTTTCGAGGAATTGTTTTTGAAATCCCTCTTTCATTTTTACGTTTTGATTTTCTGGATCTCTGGAGCATAAATTTTTAGGAAAAAATTCCCTTATAAATACGGCTTCTTCTTCTTTAATATCATACCCTATATAACTTATGCCTTCACCATTTATGTCAATTTGTTTTCCTACTATATACTTATTGTCTAATATATATTCTTTAGGCAAAAAAGGGTCTAGTTGGGAA
>CAYQCM010000031.1:8082-12127 GCA_964416045.1 uncultured Eubacteriales bacterium
TAAGGGCAAATTTTCTCATCGTTTATTTTTTTCATACATGCCATACATAAATTTTTTGGAATATTCATATTTTCTCCCACCTAGATATATAGTTATAAATCTTGAGCAATATTATTTATATTTATTTTAACGTTTTGTGGTAAATTATCAATACCGGATTTTAGATTATCTGTATTTTTTAGATATATTGTATGAATAAGGTGTATATTAATAGATTTAAGTAAAATGTTTGTTTGGTTCTTAAAAATATCTATCCATTTATTATTATTTTCCCGTCCGCAGGTCAAAATTAGGATAGCTGATTTTTTAGGGAGGATAGAATTTAAATAATACTTTTCATTATAATATCTTTGGAACCTATCGATAATCGATTTAAGTGGAGCGGGAAACGAGAAGTTATATAAGGGGGAAGCTATTATAATAAAGTCAGAACGTCTAAATAATAAATCAAATTGATCCATGTCGCTAAATTTGCAAGACTTGGAATATGTGCATTTTTTGCAGTCAATACATGGCCTAAAGTTACTTTCAAATGCATTTACTATATTAACATCATATTTTTGCATGTGATTAATAAGATAATTACATGTAGAAGCGGTAAACCCGTCCTTATGAGGCGAACCAAATATAACTAAAGCTTTTTTTTGATTTGTCATTTATTAATCCTTATCTTGATTTTCTTGTTTTTTTGATTTGAAGCATTTACTTGCCATAGAGCACGATGCGCAAGGAGAGGAATTCAGTTTTTTTTTATTTTTCTTACGTTTATTAATATATCTTATAATTAAAAATATTAGAAGTAATATTGTAACCGTTAGAATTATGAGATCTGCAATCATTTTATACGTCCTTTCTTTTTAAGATATAAACTTACTAATTAAAGTACCCAATTGAAAAGTTAATCCGGAAAACAAAAAAGCAATAAAAAGTTGATATATAATTGAAAATATGGTTAGTCTAAGACTTCCGAATTCTTTATATATTGCAGATATCGCCGCAACGCATGGAGTATATAAAAGTACGAAAACCATAAACGCAAGTGCCGCATATATAGAAAAGGAATTTGTAAGGATATAACTTAAATGAGCAGCGTTATCGGAACCATAAAGAAGCGCCATAGAACTTACGATAGATTCTTTTGCGATAAGACCTGTGAGTAAGGACACAACAGCTCGCCAGTCACCAAAACCGCATATATTAAATATTGGAGCCACAAGACTTCCAACCGATGCCAAAATACTTTTCGAGCTGTCGAGTACAAATACAAAATTTTTGTCAAAAGACTCCAAAAACCATATAACAATAGTAGCGCCTAAAATAACAGTACCGGCTCTTTCGATGAAGTCTTTTGTTTTTTGCCATATATGGAGCCATAGATTTTTAGCTGACGGAAGTTTATATTCCGGAAGTTCCATTATAAAAGTGGAATTTTCCCCTTTAAATAGAGAATCCTTAAATATATAAGCGGTGAGGATAGCAATTAAAATGCCGAGAACATATATACTAAAAATTACTATTGTTTGATGGTAAGGGAAAAAACTTGAAGCGAATAGTAAGTATACAGGTGTTTTAGCGCTGCAAGACATAAAAGGAATTAGGAAGATAGTCATGAATCTGTCTTTTTTATTTTCGATTATACGAGACCCAAGCACGGCTGGTACGCTACATCCAAAACCCATCAAAAGAGGTATAAAAGATTTACCGGAAAGGCCTAATTTTTTAAGAAGTTTATCCATTACGAAAGCGGCTCTGGCCATATATCCGCTGTCTTCCAGGAAAGATAAGAGGCTGTAAAGTATCAAAACTTGAGGTAAAAATGATATGACAGAACCTACCCCACGTATTGCAGCGTCCATTACAAGGCTCCTTGACCAATCAGACGCCCCGAAGAAAATAAGCATATTTTCGATTTTTTGACCTATATATATGTTTATAATATTTTCTGAAACCAATTTTAGGTAATTTCCTATAGGCCCAAAAGTAATATAAAATATAATGAGCATTAAAATTATGAAAAAAGGAATGGACGTAAATTTACCTGTGGCCAAAAGGTCTATTTTGCTTGATATATTTTTATTTTTATAAACAGTCTTCTGTTTTATACATTCCCGGCAAACTTTACATATATATTTATACCTTTGGTCAGCAATAAGTATTTCTCTATCTAACGTATCGTCGGTGGGGATTTGTTTTTTAAGGGTTTCAATTTTTTCTCTGGTTTCCTTGTTAAAGTTAAATTTAGATGTGATTATAAAATCGTCTTCAAATATTTTTACGCAGTAGAATCTTTTATTTGTACTAATACTAGATTCTATTTCAATAACGTCAGAAATTTTGCTTATAATAGATTCAATATTAGAGCAAAAGATTTTATTTTTTTGTCTTAAAGAAGTTGAGTTGTTATTTAATATATCAGAAGCTTTGAGGATGAGTTTATCAAGTCCGTTTCCTTTACCTGCGGATATAGGTATAACAGGTATGTTAAGTCTTTTTTCAAGAAGGGTATAATCTATTGTTTTTCCCTTTTTTTCAAGAATATCTATCATATTAACAGCTAAGATAATATTACAATCAAGCTCCATGAGTTGAGTTGTTAAATATAAGTTTCTTTCGATATTTGTAGAATCTATAATATTTATGATTAAATCAGGGCAATCGTTTGCGATAAAGTCTCTTGTAAGGACTTCTTCCGGGGAATACGGAGATAGGGAATATATTCCGGGAAGATCGATTATATTAGCCGAAAGACTGTGGTTTTTAAGTATACCTTCTTTTTTTTCGACCGTAACACCCGGCCAGTTTCCTACATATTGATTACTACCAGTGAGTCTGTTAAATAGTGTGGTTTTGCCACTATTTGGGTTGCCAACAAGTCCTATTTTAAAAGTCCGGTTTTTGTTTTGGATTGTACTTTCATATTTATTTTTAATTAAGTCCATTATTGGATTTGATCGCTTCCTTTTCTTCTTCAATTAGAATTTCTTGGCATTCTGATTTTCTTATACTAAGTTCATATCCGCGAACATTTATTTTCATGGGATCTCCCAGAGGAGCTGTGCTTAAAACAGTGATTCTTGTTCCCGGAGTTATGCCCATATCTATTATTTTTCTTCTTAATTTACCCGGTTTTCCAAGTTTTATTACTACGCCGGATTTTCCCGGTAGTATATTACTTAATTTTTTCATTTTATTTCTCCGTATGTAAAAAGCAAAGTGTGTAAATTTATTTTTTATATATCCTTATAGAAAGTATACTACATTTAAATAATATTTGTAAACATGCGGGGTTATGACGATTAAAAAATAAAAATGAATCAATCTAAAATTTAAAATTAAACATTATAATATATTAAAATATATATTTCACAAAAATCAGTGTAGTATCATTGAAAATATATAAGAGTTAAAAATTTAGAAAGTTGGATTTGTTATGATAAATTACATAAGGAATGTAGCGAAATCAGAAAATATTGAATTCGCAGGAGTATGTGACTTTGATTTAGTATCTTCAAACCTATTAAAATGTAGCGCCGGAAAAAGATTACCAAAATGTCCGAAAAGTATAATACTGTTTTTATTTCCGTATTATATAGATGTCAATATAGGGAATTTGTCAAGATATGCAATAGTACCGGATTATCATGACGTATGTTATAAAAAACTTTTAAAATTTTCTACTAAATTCACGGAGAAGTATAGAAGTTTCACTTTTTCACCATTTATTGATAATTCTCCCATACCTGAGGTTAAAGCAGCAAATATGGCAGGTTTGGGGGTAATAGGCGATAATGGATTATTAATAAACAAGAAATATGGTTCTTGGGTGTTTATAGGTGAGATCGTCACAGATATGTTGATAAAAGATGATATAGATAGTCTATCAGGTACTCGGTGCACACATTGTGGAAGATGCTTAGAGAAGTGTCCGGGAAAAGCTATAAACGGAAAATTTTTTAATAAAAACAAGTGTCTGTCTTATATAACGCAAAAAAAGGGAGCATTAAGCTCCCAAGAAATAGATGTGTTAAAACGAAGTAAATTTGTA